>JAEXFF010000333.1 GCA_023400335.1 Bacteroidota bacterium | reverse complement strand
GGAAGATTGTTCCCCGGGTATTAACCTGATTCATAAAGAGGGAAATGTTGATGAGAAGATCTCCTATCCGTTCCAGGTATGCCGTCATATCGTAATAAGCCATAATCTTGCGTAAGTCGCCTGCCCGGGGACTGTAAAGTACAATGGTATGAATGACTTCGTTCCGCATCTTTACCTCCAGGCTGTCGATAATGCGTTCGTTATTGTTGATTTCCGTATAGATTTCCGGAAGCGTATTCGTTTCCATCAATCGTTGGGTCAGATGGATTTGCTGTATGACTATTTTTGACATCACTTCAAAATCCTGATTTATTCTCAGAAAGAATTTTTCTCTCAGTCTGTTCATAATTGATCTGGTATTCCGGGTTCTTGTAAATTTTCTAAATTAATTAGGGCATGGCCTTGGGATTATCCGAATTGGCCGTTCAGGTATTCTTCTGTCCGTTTATCTTTCGGATTGGTAAACATATTCTGGGTATTTTCATATTCAATGAGTTCTCCGAGGTACATAAACATCGAGTAGTCTGAAATACGGGCAGCCTGAGACATATTGTGAGTGACGATTATAATGGTGAATTCAGTTTTTAATTGTAATAATAATTCTTCTATCCGGTTTGTAGCGATGGGGTCGAGGGCGGAGGTCGGTTCGTCCATCAGCAGGACTTCCGGTTTTAAGGCCAGAGCTCTTGCGATACAAAGCCGTTGTTGCTGACCTCCTGAAAGGAAAGTCCCTTTTTTTAAAAGAGAGTCTTTCACTTCGTTCCACAAACCGACATTTGTCAGGCATGTTTCCACCAGCTCGTCCTTTTCCCTTTTAGGGAGCGAGATCCCGTTCAGTTTGTAACCGGCCAGGACATTTTCGTATATACTCATGGTCGGGAAAGGATTGGGACGTTGAAAAACCATGCCGGCCATCCGCCTTACTTCCATGGGATTCATTTTCAATATATTCCGGTTATTTATCAGAATTTCGCCGGATATCCGTATATCGGGATAGAGCTCATGCATACGGTTAATGGCCCGCAGAAGTGTACTTTTTCCGCAACCCGACGGTCCCATAATGGCTGTAATACATTTTTTCCGGATGCCGGCATTCACGTCATTTACAGCATTCTTTCCCGGCGTGTAGGAAACAGATACGTTTTTCAGTCTTAAAATAAAATCTTCAAGAGCAGGCATAACCGTCTGTTTTTGGGTTTCCGCCTGAGAGCGTTTTAAAATTATTGTATTTTCCATTTCCGGGCGACTTGTTTGGCTATAAGGTTTAACAGGAGAATTAATAGTAAAAGAAACAGAGAGGAACTCCAGATCATATCTAGTAAGTTTGGGTCGTTATAGAATTCCCAGATCAATAGAGGTACGGCACTGGTCGGTTTGAATATGTCCCAGTTGACAGCGGAACTTCCCAAGGCTGTAAGCATAAGGGGGGCGGTTTCTCCCATGACCCGCGAGATGGACAGTAAGATGCCCGTAAATAGTCCGCCAAAGGCGGAAGGGAGCAGGACTTTCAGGATAACACCGGTATAAGATGCTCCGAGAGCTAATCCTGCTTCTTTCAGACTGGCGGGCAGCATTTTCAAGGTTTCTTCCGTAGAGCGGATAATCAGCGGGAGCATCATGATTGCCAGGGCAATACTGCCGGCCAGAGCGGAATAGCTGCCTGAAGGTTTCACAATCCAGGCATATGCAATGATACCGATGATAATGGAAGGACTGCCTTGAACCAGGTCTGTCAGAAAACGGATCAAGGTTGAAAACCGGGTTTTCGGTTTTTCCGATAAATAAATGCCTCCCAGGATGCCGCTTGGAATAGCTAATATAGAGGCAATAATTACCAGGATTAAAGTGCCTGTGATTCCATTGGCAATCCCTCCGGGAATAATTTCTCCGCTGCTGCGAGCCAGCATTGCATCTAAAGTGCTGGGGGCTGTCTCGGTAAAAAAATTCAGATTGATTTGTTTATATCCTTTCTGAATGACTTCCCAGACGATTAGAATTAAAGGAATTGCCGTAAGTCCGGAAAAAATGCATACAGTCCAAAAGAAAAGGCGGTCTTTCAAATGACGATAGGCTAAACTGCTCATAAATTTCTTTTTATAGGAGGGTTTAACTTAGTTTTTTTAGAATTAATTTCCCGATCAAGTTAATCAGGGCTGTAATCAGGAATAAAAGCAGGCCGATAGCGATCAGACTGCTTAATTTTAAACCGTCAGCTTCCCCGAATTGATTGGCAATAACGCTGGCCATCGTATTTCCGGTATCCGTAAGCGCATGCGGAAGGTTATTGGTGTTTCCGATCAACATGGTTACGGCCATTGTTTCTCCCAGGGCTCTTCCCAAAGCAAGAATATAACTGGCAAAAATACCGGAACCTGAAGAGGGGAACACTATATTCCGGATGACTTCCAGGCGGGTGGCCCCCAAACTGTAAGCACCTTCTTTTAATTCTTCCGGAACCATAGAAATAAATTCAGCGCTTAAAGAAGCGGCATAGGGAATAATCATGATGGCCAGGACAAGGGAGGCTGTCAGAATGCCGAACCCCTGACCGGAAAGGCCGGAGTCTGTAATCAAAGGCCGGAGGGTATAAAAGCCCCAGAGCCCATATACGATGGAAGGTATTCCGGCGAGTAAATCAATAACGGAGCTGATGACAGACGAAATTTTTTTTCCTTTGAAATATTCACCGATAAACAAGGCTACCGGCAAAGAAAAAGGCAGGCAAAATACTAATGCCAGGAAAGACGTGAGTATAGTCCCGGTGATAAACGAAAGGGCTCCGTATTGTTCAGCTTCGGGATGAGGATTCCACTCTGCCGAAAATATAAAACGGAAAAGGCCGAAGTGTTCAAAAGCCGGAAGCGCCCCACTGACCAGGGAATAGAACATTCCGCCGCAAATCAGGAGAATCAGGAAAGCACAAATAAAAAGTAGCCGTTTGAAAATAGAGTCCCGCATACTTTAAGATTTGATAGCTGTGATTTTAAATATTCAATACATTTGAAATCGTATTAAAATCGTTATTTTAATAAGGGTTCCCCGTTGAAGGTTACCGATTGTAATAATAGTCTGGCATTTTCTTTAGCGGTAGGGGGCAAAGGTGAATAATGCACTTTCGTACTCAGGTTCTGTGCTGCATCACTCAGTATCCAGTCCAGTAATTTTACATTCGCTTCTGCTTGTTGCCGGGAACGATTGTGATATGCTTGTTCTTTGTACAAAATAATCCAGGTGAAACAACTGATGGGATAAGCATCGGCAGCCGGGGAATTGGTAATCATCGTCCGGCTGTCGGAAGGAAGTTCGATAGAAGCTGCTGCTGAAATACTTTCTGTGCCGGGAGTGATAAAATTACCGGCTTGGTTTTGTAACAAAGCTACGGGTATTTTCAGGGCAAATGCGTATTCCGAGCCGATGTATCCGATGGCTCCTTCTGTTTGGCTGATGGTACCGGCTACTCCCGGATTTCCTTTTGCTGCCAGACCAGCCGGCCATTTCAGTGCTTTTCCGCTTCCGACCTGTACGGCCCAGTCTTCACTGACTTTAGAGAGATAATCGCTGAATACATAAGTCGTTCCGCTTCCGTCAGAACGGTAAACGGCGTTGATCGGTTTATCCGGTAAGGAAATGTGGGCATTTATCGCTTTGATTTGAGGATCATTCCATTTCGTTATTTTCCCCAGATATATACCGGCAATTATTGTTCCGTTGAGTTTCAATTCTTTTATTTCCGGTAGATTATAAGCC
>JAEXFF010000319.1 GCA_023400335.1 Bacteroidota bacterium | reverse complement strand
CTTTGGGATTGTTCCAGAATTCCGGGGCCTGGGTGCGTAATTCTGTTTCTTCTAATTGGATTTTTTTGTGGTCGACGTCAAAGGTACCTCCTCAGAGCGTCACCACGTTCTTTTAACTCTTTTATATGATCTGTTGTAATCATGGCATAATTTTAATTGATATCAAATAGAAGAAGAAGGCCGTCTTTCATTCACGGCCTCCTCTTTTTGTTCATTCTTTAGGATTGCGACCGGCTGGTATCTATACTTTTTTGTCCTTCGGGTCGGTAAGGATGTATAGCAGTCGGATTATAAATGCTCTCCACCATATTGCTTATTTCCTGCGCCAGTTCTGTCTGGCCTGCCTGGGTAATATAAGCTAATAAGAAACGGATTACATTCATACTGAGTTTTTCATCTTGCAAAATTTCTCCCCTCTGTGCATCTTCCGGCGAGAGGGAATGGATGTATTTCAGCGTCTGATAATTATTGATAGCCAGTTCTTTCGCTAAAGCATTGGCTTTTTCCGTCTGCCCTAAACTGTAATAAAGAGGAACATAATTTAACAGACTATTGTCGGGTGGGACCTGATACAAAGGAATTTCTTCCAGACTCTTGTCCAGGACGGCAATAGCCTTTTCGTTCTGTCCTTCTTCAAATAAGGTTTCTGCCAGACGTAAGAACGTGTATCTGTATTTCATGACTGCTATCGTATTGTCATGAAAATAGTCGATATTGACTTTCGGGTCCTTTATATTTCCCCATTCGAATTTATTCATGATATTGTCATACAATATATCAGCATCAATTCTGCCGTAATCGTAATAGTTTTCCGGATTGGTTTCGATAGGGACTACCCGGTAGGCAGCGCCTTCCAACTGGAAGTATTTTTCAAATCCCATATAACTTTCGGGTCCCATGCCAATTCCGAAATATATCGGACGCTTCCAGTTGTTGGTGGCCAGAATGTCTAATACCATGAGCTGGGATTTATTCAATGCACTTCCTTTCAGGTCGATGTTCAACTGTTTGACGATTTTGTCCGCGTCTTTTTCTTTCACCGTCCCATTAGCAATCACCTGAGCGGAATCGACAGTAAAAAATACATTACGGGTAGGGATGTAATCCAGTATTTCTCCGGAAGAAGTTTTGAGTTTGGTGTTTATATTATCACTGCCGACAAAAGACATTACATCTTTCATATTAGCCGATTTGATTTGCTCCTGTATATAAATCCAGTCCCTTACCCCGTCATGGTATTGTTCGTTGGTCAGCGAAATCGGTACAGGATCTCCTTCGTACGCTTTACGGGCTATTTGGTCAATATACCAACCTCCCGCCAGAAGACTCAGGTTTACAATTCGGATATCTCTTCTTACTCCTTCTACTTCCTGCGCGTACCATAGTGGGAAAGTATCATTATCTCCATAAGTGAAGAGAATGGCATTAGGAGCACAGGAATTCAGGTAGTTCTTTGCATGTGCGATTGTGGCATATCTGCCGCTCCGGCTGTGATCATCCCAGTTTTGCGCGGCCATATTGACGGGGACGGCTACCAGGCAGACCGCTGTAACTAATAATGCTGCACCGGCCGGTTTCATATATTTTTTTGCAAATTCCCATAATGCCAGTGCCCCCAATCCAATCCAAATGGTATAAGCGTAGAAGGAACCGGCATAAGCATAGTCCCGTTCCCGGGGTTCCCGGGGCGTTTGGTTCAGGAAAATAATAATCGCAATGCCGGTCATGATAAATAACAACATCACTACCCAGAAATCTTGTTTACCTCCTTTCCCTTTCCGGTACTGGTAAAACATGCCCAGTAAGCCCAGTAAGAACGGCAACATATAATATTTATTCAAGGCTTTTTCGGCTTTTAACGTATCCGGTATTTCCGATTGATTTCCAAGCCGTAATTCGTCTAAGAATTTGATGCCTGTGATCCAGTTTCCGTAGCGCAGGTCTCCGAATCCCTGGATGTCATTCTGGCGACCGGAAAAATTCCACATAAAATACCGCCAGTACATATGTCCTAACTGATAGGAAAAGAAATACCTTAAATTGTTTATAAAACTGGGTCTTTGAATCGGTTCGTTATTTACATAGTATACAGGCCCGCTGGGTTTTCCTCCCCAGGCTTCGTATTCCTGGGCGAAATATGGCCGCTGTCCACTGTACATACGAGGAAATATGGTACAAAAACGGCTATCGTATTTGTATTTGGCTTGATGGCGTATTTTGTCGTATTGTCCGGTTGCCTTGTTTTGATAATATACCGGAGCCCCGTCTTCAATTGCGATCAGCGGAGCGTTGTAATACTGGCCGTAGATCAGGGGATTTTCTCCGTATTGATCCCGGTTCAGGTAGGACAAAAGGGCAAATACGTTGTCAGGACTGTTTTCATCGATCGGTGGGTTGCTGATGGAGCGGATAACCACCATCGCATAGGAAGAATACCCGATCATCATAACGATAAAACAGGTGAAGATTGTATTCAAAACAGTTTTTTGTTTCTTCAAAGTATAGCGGATACCGAATATCAGCCCTCCGATCAATAAGAGAGCATAGATAATAACTCCTGTATTGAAAGGCAGCTTTAAGCCGTTTACAAACAAAAGCTCAAACCAGCCGGCAATTTTCACTACCCCCGGGATGAGTAGGAAATTGACAAATCCCAATATGATAAAGGATAAAATTCCGGTTTTAATAATTCCTTCCCGGGTAGGGGTATATTTTTTGAAATAATATACAAATACAATAGCCGGAATAGCCAGTAAATTCAACAGATGAACTCCTATGGAAAGCCCGATCAGGTAAGCAATTAAAATCAGCCAACGGTTGGCATAAGGCTCGAAAGCAATATTTTCCCATTTCAGTATGGCCCAGAAAACGACCGCCGTGAATAGGGAAGAAAGGGCGTATACTTCTCCTTCAACCGCAGAAAACCAGAATGTATCCGTATAAGTATAAGTAAGCGCACCGACTAAAGCAGCTCCCATGATGGCTAATAATTGGCCCAACGTACATTCTTCACCCTTTTTCAGGATGAGTTTCCGGGCTAAATGGCTGATTGTCCAGAAAAGGAAAAGAATTGTAAAACCGGAAGCTAAGGCCGACATGTAATTGATCATTACAGCCTGTTTTTCCGGGCTGGGTGCGAATATTGCGAATAAGCGGGATATAATCATAAAGAGGGGAGCTCCGGGAGGATGCCCTACCTGTAAACCCACAGATGTCGTGATAAATTCGCCGCAATCCCATAAGCTGGCAGTCGGTTCCACTGTGAGTATATAGGTGATGCTGGCGATGACAAATGTAATCCAGCCTGTAATATTGTTTACGAGCTGAAAACTTAAATGAGGATGATTTTTGATTTTATACATTTGCAAGAAATTGATTTTTATAATTTAAATTGTTTTCCCTTACATAAAATAGTTTATTGTTTTTCCCTGAAAACTTTATACCAAAATTACGAAGCACGAAAATAATTATTTTGATTGAATTTTTGTGCTTTTTTTTGCTGTAAATGGAAAAAGTTTTACATTTGCACCGTCTTTGACAAAATGATTGTCCCATTGTGTAATGGCAGCACAGCAGATTTTGGTTCTGTCAGTCCAGGTTCGAATCCTGGTGGGACAACTTTTATGTAAGTTAAATTTCCTCTGGACCGCTGTAATACAGCGGTTTTTTTATTTGATACTTTTAGGTGTGCGGGGGATACGTACGACAGGAAAATAAGGTCTTTTCTCAGCATTTCTTCCTTTAACAGATCCTGCGCTTTTGTAAAGAGACAGCGTTTTTTCCGGAGGTGGCGTCCCTGAAAAAATTTCTTATGTATTTTTATGATTATTTTTGTAGACAGTGAGCTGTATGCGGGGGAGGAATGGGCAGAAAATTTAATGCGGGGAAGGATGTTTTATATGATATGAAATAAAGGGAATGTAAGAATAATTTCCCTGTCACACTTGAGTTTTAACCTGGTAAAATTGTGTTTATGGTAACATTAAAAGTAATGCTGGATAGACAGAAAATGAATTTTAGGAGTGAATGTCCTGTTGTCATAAAGCTTGTACGGGGACGTAAACATTGTTTTATTCCCCTGGCACGCAAGGTAAAATGGGAAGATTGGAATTTTAAAAAATCCTTGCTGAATGAAAAACGGGGAACTGTGGAAGAGGAGATAGAACGGCAGAAATGTAATTTTTATATAGAAAGCGAAGTTTTAAAGGTCAAAAAAATTTTGTTGGATTTTACTGTTATGGGGCAGGAGTATACCTTGGAAGAGGTAGTAAAATCGTATCGGCATGTTAGTTCAGGCGTCTACGTATACGACTATATACGGGACATTGCCGATTCTTTGGAAAAATTAGGAAAAAACGGAAATTCCAATGTTTATAGGGGAACAATGGGGGTACTTCAGCATTTTAATAAAAAACAGGATCTTACCTTTGAAGAAGTAAATTACAGTTTTATAAAAAATTTTGAGATTTACCTGCAGCAAAAAGGGTGTAAAGTGAATACCGTTTCCATTTACCTTCGTACCATTCGTTCGGTTTATAACCGGGCGATCCGGGATGGAATAGTAGCTGAAGAATATTACCCTTTTAAAAAAATAACGATCCGGAAAGAAAAAACCATGAAACGGGCTATTTATAAAGAAGAAATAGCAGCTATCCGAAAGTTAAATATTTCTGCTTCTCCCCGTTTGGAATTGGCCCGGGATATTTTTTTGTTCAGTTTTTATATGCGGGGCATGTCTTTTAAAGACATTGCTTTTTTGAAGGTATCTAATATTTTGGGGGATCGTTTGTATTATTCCCGCCAGAAAACAGCGCAGAAACTGAATATAAAAATAACAGAAAAGGCCCGGGAAATCATTTGTAAATACAATGATTTATCCGACCGGATGAGTTATATTTTCCCTTTAATACAGTATCCCGGAAAAAACGAATATCATCAATATAAAAATGCTTACCGGGAAGTAAACCGCCGTTTGAAACTAATTGGAAATACATTGCATTTTCATTTTCCGTTGACAACTTATGTTGCACGCCATTCCTGGGCTTCTATAGCAAAACGTTCCGGAATACCCATTGCTGTTATCAGTGAAGGATTGGGACATGATTCTGAAAAAACAACCCAGATTTATCTGGATAGTTTTGAAAATAATGTCCTGGATGCTGCCAATGAGATTATTACAGATTTTTGAATTCTGAGTGAAATAAACTTTTAAAAAAATTATAATTTCAGTAGGGGTAAATTTGGCGTTAATGCAAATATTTGTATCTTTGCATCGCAAAATAAAAGCCCAAATGGCGAAATTGGTAGACGCGCTAGTTTCAGGGACTAGTGTCCTTACGGATGTGCAGGTTCGAGTCCTGTTTTGGGCACATTGGAATATTGCAAATCAGAAGCCCGGATGGTGGAATTGGTAGACACGCTACTTTGAGGGGGTAGTGGCCGTTAGGCCGTGCAAGTTCAAATCTTGTTTCGGGCACACTTTCAGGGTTAAAAGATAAAAAACCGCAGTTTTGCTGCGGTTTTTTTGCATTTTCTATTTTATTCTGTTTTCGAATGGAATTTTTTCCCTGTTTTCCCTGTATTTCCTTTGAGCAGGGGCGATCCGGATCCCAACCGAGGTAACCTATAACCCAGAGAAGCAGAATTTGCATACCATTCGCTCTCACTTATTATTTTGCCGGTATAGGAAGCATGGATTTTCCGGGCTGCTGGACCTTGGTCATCGTAAGTGTCTACTGTAATTTGGTATATTTCTCCGGATTTTTCGATTTTGATTTTACCCCCTTCATTATCAGGACCACAACCGAATGCTATATCCACGGTATAAGGAGCGTTAAAAATAGTCGAACCATAGGATTTATTACTATACCCTTCAATCTTATTGCCGGGCATAAAAGTTCCGGGTGCGAATGTCCAGTCTTTATCGTAGGTATAAGTACCTGTCGGAATTCCCTCTGCAGGCAGTTCTCCTGACAGATTCAGGCCGATAGTCATAAAATAATGGCTGGGATCAGTTGAGTCGTCGTACCATTCTTCGAACTCTGCTTCCGGGGTTTTAAACCATATTTGTACATAACCGGCATTTTTGGGTTGTCCTTCGTAATAAAAATAACCGGTACCGAAATCTTTATATATTGCGTCCGCAAAATTAGACATATTCAGATCATTTTGTAGTTTTGAATAAGGATGGGCCAGATAGCCGTACCAATAACCTGATCCGTCAATCTGCGGATGTAGAAGTCCTGTATAGGAAACAGATACTTCCATTACTTCATTGTCTGTTTGGGATTGTGCTTGGAATTGGGCATTGAAAACCAGAGTCATGTTTTGCTGTGCGTCCATTTCCGAGGCGGTGACCTTCATACTACCTTCTGTAAGTGCATACAGGGTTTCATTACCCTCCTGATCGCCGAAAATCACTCCGGTATCCGAGAGATCAAGATCATTTATTACCTGGCCCGGGGACAAAGGTAATTTTCCTGTATAAACCGTGTATTCCCCTGTTCTTACCGGCAAATATTGGTAAAAGTAGTCGATGTCACCAGTAAAGTAAAGGTTCATTTTTTCTCCGGCAGACTTGAATTCTCCCGGATTAATCATTAAATAATAATCGTAATAGGTTAAGCCGTTACATTGTCCGTCAATAAATAACTCTCCGTCCGTAAAGGAAAGGGAAGCCCAGTTTATGGGAAGTTTTCCTGAATATTCAAATTTTATTTCTTCCTGTTGTTCATTGCTAAGGGTTCCGCTGACGGAATAACCGTTCGTGGCTGAAGTAATGCGGATACTTCCTGCTTCAATCGGATAGGGTATACCGTCACGGGTTAAGGTATAGTAACTATTGGAAGATTGGATCAGGCCTCCTGCCTGATCAGGCGTCTTCGTGAAATTATATTCTCCGTCGGGTATATGAGTGAAATAGTCGGAACGGGAAGTTGTGATTTCAAAATTTACCTTCTGTCCGTTTGCATTACTGAGTGTAACGGTATAATTAAACTTTGCTTCGTCCGCATATTGATTATTGTATTCGGCAGTAGCGTCTGTCAATTCCATTTGAGTGGTCGTTTCCGGGGAAAAAGAGGATATAATACCTTCAAATTTAAACGTAAATTCCGGGGCTTCATATCCCTTAAAACGACCGCTTACCGAATATCTGCCTGCCGTTTCGGTAATACTGACGGATCCCTCTGTCAAGGTATAAGACGTTTTGTAGTTGGAAGCATCCAAAAGAGTAAAAAAACTGGCTGCTGATTTCCAGACCGTCATCGCTTTCGCCGGATCTTCAGATAAGGTATAAGTGCCTGAAGGAAACAGTATTTGCTGATCGGATACGGACACATCTGACACAATTAAATAAAGGGAAAGGTATTCTCCCGGACCGGTGTAGTCTTCTATCGAATGACCGCCGGTATTGGAGAGAATAAGTTGTAAACTTTCTGGCTGTCCGGTGGAAGAAGAAGGATGCAGAATACCATACGCTTTTGTAAATTGGTAATTTTGGGGAGTAAAAGGAGAATCTGCAGGAGAATCATCGTCTTTACAGGAACCCGCCAGCAAACAATATACGAATGCCAATGTGAATAGAAGTATTTTTTTCATAGTAATTGGGTTTAAGTAATATAGAAATACAGAAAGTTTAATAATACTGAATGATTTTTATCGATTGAAATTAGGATTGTTGGTTTCTAACAAATTTAGTCATAATTTATTAAAATATTGGATTTATAATTAAATATCTCTTTAACATATCCGTATATTTTCCTGTGAAACAAGATGTTTATTTAATAGATAACGATTATTTTAATGTTTATTTGTCTATTGAAATGTATTTTAACATATATACCGTTTAGAAAATGGATAAAAGAAGGAAGGATATTAAAAGATAAGCCCTAGCTTTGTTACGATTTGTGTATTATAGAGGAAATACGATTGTGTGTGATCTTATTTCCTGAACCGAAATTTATTTATGACAAAGAGTATTTTAATGTTCTATTACCGGTATCAGGTAAGAGCAATAGATATTTGTGATCCCGAACATCCTTTCTTTATCAGTGAATTAGGGAAAGTTACGTATCTTTTGAAGAGAGGGGAAGAGGTGAGAGAAGTGGCTTATACGGATAAGAACTATAGACTTTTGCTTTATCCTTTAGAGTATCTTACCCGGGAATGTATAATTAACGGGAAAAGTATGATCCCTATAAAATACATTTATTCTTTTATTACCAGGGAATTGAATATTTTAGATGATGGTGGTAATTACGGCTGGTTTCTAAAAAATCTGATTCGTTATTTAGAAAATCGGGTTATTTGCCGGTTTTCGAAAGATATGCTGAATTGGATTTATTATATTTTGTTTAGTTTTCATTTTGATATATACGGATTAATCAAAAATGAAGAAGCATACGATGTATTTTTATTGGAACAAAATCCTTATAAAGACGATCGGATTTTATTACCGGATGAATAAGATTAAGGCAAAAATAGAGGATATAAAAAATGGAGATGGTATGTTTAAAAAATTTCTTTATGACAATACCCTTTTTATACCGTTCATTTCCTCAGCGAATCAGGGACATACATAAACGAACAATAGAATTCAGCTGTTCTTATCTGTTTTAAACGGCTTATTCTTTTTTGTTTAAGGATAGAGCTTTGTATATTTCTGATTCAGGTTTATGCAGCCTTATAATTATATTTTACAAACATTTAATGTTTCAATTCAAATGTCAGCCGGTCTTTAATGTCTGTGGAAGAAGCTCCTAGCAGGGCTTCGAATTTCCCCGGCTCTGTGATCCACTTTTGTTGAATATCGTCATAAAAACGGAGGGCTTCTTGGTCGATGGTAAAACTCAGCGTTTTTTCTTCTCCGGGATTCAGGTGTACTTTTTGAAAACCTTTCAATTCTTTCTTCGGGCGTGGTAAACTGGATTTTTTATCGCTGATATAAAGTTGTACGATCTCCGAACCTGCACGTGCGCCCGTATTTTTTATTTTTATTGAAAACGTGATGGTTTCTTCAGGATGGATAATCTTTTTATCGGCCGTCATTTTTCCATATCCGAAGGTTGTGTAGCTGAGTCCGTGACCGAAAGAAAATAAGGGAGGCCGTTTTTGTTTATCTGCATAGCGGTATCCTACGAACAGACTTTCTTTGTATTCGACATCTTTTCCGTTACCCGGATATTCTCCGCAGGCATGAGCTGCATTATCTTCAAGCCTGACAGGAAAGGTAAAGGGTAATTTTCCCGAGGGATTAACTTCTCCTGTCAGTATGGCCGAGATGGCATTTCCTGCTTCAGTACCCCCGTACCAGGCCTGAACGATTGCCGGTACTGTTTCTACCCAGGGCATGGCAACGGCATTTTCGCTGATCAGGATAACTACTAAACGGGGATTTGCCTGAGCCAAAGCAGCGATAAGGGTATCTTGTCCGTAAGGGAGGGATAAATTTTGACGGTCCCGGCCTTCACTGTCCTGAAAACTGTTTTTGTTTAATCCTCCGAAAAAGAGTACGAT
>JAEXFF010000284.1 GCA_023400335.1 Bacteroidota bacterium | reverse complement strand
ATACGGGATTATCCGCTTCCGGGTTAATACTTTTTATCAATAAACGTACTGCATTGGAGCCGATGTCGATAGCGGCGTAATTTGTTTTACTCATAGGAATATTGTTTTAGAATTGACATTGTTTGTTCTGAGGACCCGCTTGTTCCGAATAATATTCGTACAAGGCTGTTTGTGACCGTAAAGGTTCTCCTGAAGAGAGGGTCCAGGGAAGATTTTGTCCGCTTCCGTCTACATTCCGTCCCTGATAAGTGTCCCGTAACCCGTATTCGATGATTCTTTTGAGTTCTGCCTGTATATTTTTATCATATACAGGGGCCATGACTTCTATGCGGTTGTCAAAATTACGGGGCATCCAGTCTGCAGAGCCTAAAATATAAATTTCACGGCCTCCGTTGGCAAAAATGAAAATGCGGGAATGTTCCAAATAGCGGTCGATAATACCATTAATCCGGATATTCCCGCTTATTCCTGACAGGCCTGTCACCAGGGAACAATTCCCGCGTACAAGTAAGTCGATTTTTACTCCGGCTGCAGAAGCTTCATATAATTTTTCAATGATTATTTTATCAGTGATGTGATTTACTTTGCCTAAGATATAAGCTGTTTTTTGTGCCCGGGCATTTTTAATTTCACGGTCGATCCGATTGATCAGTTGTTTTCTCATATCGTTTGGGGAAACCAGTAATTCGCGGAAACGTACAGGAACATAAGGTTTTTCGATAAATGCGAATACGGAATTTACTTCCTGAACAAGTTTCTTACGGGCGGTAAACAAGGTGACGTCAGTATAGCGGGCTGCATTCCCTTCGTGAAAATTGCCTGTACTTATACAAGCGATATCTCCTTTTTTATTTCCGATAAAAAGTAACTTGGAATGTATTTTTAATCCCTCTACTCCGAAAACAACCTGTATTCCGGCGTCTTGCATCTGTTTCGACCAGCTGATATTGGAAGCTTCATCAAAACGGGCCAGTAGTTCAATTACTACTGTAACTTTCTTGCCATTACGGGCTGCACATATCAAAGTTTGGACGACTTGCGAATCCTTTGCCAGCCGGTAAAGGGTCATTTTGATAGCAGTGACATCCTGGCTGATAGCAGCTTCACGCAATAATCTTAAAAAAGAGGAGAAACTGTGATAAGGGTAATGTAAAAAGCGGTCTTTCTGGCGTATGACTTCAAACAGGCTGCTGTTGCATGTGAATTCCGGTTTAAAAAGCGGGAATAAAGGTTTGTACTTTAAATCACCGCGGTTACAATCCGGAAATTTCATCAGGTCTTTCATGTTGTGGTAACGTCCTCCTGCTACCTGAGTGTCCCACTTATCGATATGAATCATCCGGGCAATATGTTTCAGCATATTCGCCGGCATACAGGCATCGTAGACTAAACGGATCGGTTCCCCTTTCTTACGGCTTTTTACCCCTTTGGCGATTTTTTGCATCACACTGTTCCTCAAATCAGTGTCTAATTCCATTTCGGCATCTTTTGTAAACTTGAAGGTATAAGTCTCAAATCCATAGAAAGGAGTTCCTTCAAAAATGAAAGGCAAGCAAAAACGTACGGCATCGTCCAGAAAAATAAAGCAGGTTTTATCGTCAGCATCTGGCAGATGTAGAAAACGGCCATATTCTTTCACTGGTAATTCAATAAAGGCATACGATATTTTTTCCCGGGTAGCGGTCGGATTTTTTTTCGATTTAAGCAGTATAGCCAGATAAATGGCATCATCCGGCTGGTCGTTTAATTGCCGGAAATCAGAAATAAATAAGGGTGTAGTAGAGCCATTAAGCCGGTTATTGTAAAGATTACAGATAAAATTTTTTTGAGCTGCATTCAGTTCATTTTCGTTTAACAACCAGATACCGTTTTGCTTTAAGGTTTTATCAATGGTATGGAATGTATCTTCAAATTCCGATGAATAACAGATATTCAAACGGTTTATTTCTTTAAAAGTACGGATAGCTGTCGCTTTTTCCTGCCGTATTGATTTCCCTTCATATTCGATGATCCGGTTGAGGGTAGCTACCCTTACCCTGAAAAATTCGTCCAGATTATTGGAATAAATACCTAAAAAACTGAGCCGCTCGAGCAGGGGAACCGACGTCTTCTCCGCTTCGAGCAGTATGCGCTGATTAAAATACATCCAGCTGATGTCCCTTTCAATATAAGTCTCCGGACTGTATTTTTGATTTTTTTTCATCTGAGGGCCATAGATTTGAATAGGATAGATAAATATAAAACGAGTAGGTTATGGAAGTATTTTGTATATATTACGTTTAAAAGAAAAAAGAGTTTTACCGTTTTCTTTGTAGTCTTGGTGTTGTTTGTTTATTTACTTTTACATAAGAGAAATACAACAAAAAATCATGCCGGTTGTATTCCGGATTTATAAATACAGGGAATGCTCTCTTTTTCGTTTCGGTTTTCCGGAAAAGGAAAGAAATAGTATATTGATACCGGTTTTTTTGAAAATGGGAAGAATAAAACCGTTTCGGGGGAATAATTGATTGTAGTTTATAACTGAATTTTTCCGGGACCTTTTGCAGATTCCAACTGCCGGTCCCGGAAAACAATTTCTAATGACGGGAAACTTTTGCCAGTTTTAGTATCGTATCGGTCGAAAAATGGCCTTTGACTTGCAAAAAAACGGCTTCTTCATCTTTTTGTAAAATACTGATAAATAATTGTTGAATTTTCTTTTTAGTTCCGTACTGGGTCAAAATTTTAATTGCTGTTCCTTTCTCTTTTAGACTCAATAATTCTTCCAATTTACATTCTTTTATAAAATTGTCCACGTCAGCGATTATTGCTTGTGTATGATTGCTGTCCGATATTAAAAGCTGGAAGGCCGTACTTTGTCTCATAAAATTCTGGGCAATATTGTCTTCCGATGAATTACTTTTTACGAGGCAGGACAGGAGAAAACAACCAAAACGGTTGATGCGGATGCTTACGACATTTTCCTCATTTTTGTATTTTTTACAAATATCATTGAAATCCGGAGTTTGGGCCGTTCCTGTCAAAAATAATATTGTTAACAGAAAAAACAGAACGAAACGTTTCATGGTTTATTGTTTTTGAGGAGTTATTTTTTCCAATTGTTCCATTCCTTTTACATCTACCATTTTCGCGATCCGGGCCAGTTCTTTCAGATCGATCTTTCCGTTAAAACCAATGAGAATGAATTCCTGAGGCTCGCATATAGCAATAACTAATTCTGAAATATTCCCTTTTTCTTCCCGGGTGAACATTCGTACGGATTCATTATTTTCCTGTACACTCATCAATTCTTCGTACGTTTTATTCGTTGTCAGAAGATGAACCGCTTCATTGTAATATTTCGAAGCATTTTTTTCAGTTGTCAGAATTTTCATGCTTTTCAGATTCGATACAATCTGTTGCAAATCTTCTTCGGTAACCATAGCCATTAATTCGAACATTTTAGAACTGATATTGACAACGGTAAAATCTTCTTTTTGGGTCAGGTTGTTTTCGAAATTTTCTGTAAAACTTTGGGCGAAAGTGCTTATACTTATCCCGGTTGCTACAATAAATAAGATTAATTTTTTCATGATGAAGGATTTTTATAATTATTTGATATATTTGGTTAAGGCTTCTGTTTTTTCAATACTCTGTTCTGCCTTTTGCTGCCCTTCGTTTAACTTCAGGGATACCAGTACCAGCGTTTGTTTTACCTGTACCAGGGCTTCTTCAGGAGAAGTAAATGTATCGGAAATTTCTGAAGTGTGATGCAGGACGGTCGTCCGTAAGTAACCGGCAATTCCGAATAATAAAAGAATTCCTGCTGCCACTTGCCAGAAAGGGGAGATTCGTCTTTTTGTATGCCGTTCAATTTTTTCCAGCATTTTCCGGTCGAAATCATTGTTCAGTCCGACTTTTTTTTCCTGTTCTTGATAGAGGAACAGGGGTTTGAAACGGGAGAGCGGTTCGGGTACTTCCTGCGTAGTGAAAAAAATCCTCAGTTCTTCTTCCTCTTCGGCAGAAGACTCGCAAGACCAGTATTTTTCTAATAAATCTTCAATTCTTCTGTAATCCATATCTTTCTATTTTTAAAAATAATGCTCTGATGTGCTTTCTACTGCGGAACAGGTTAATCTTTACCTGTTCTTCTGAAATATGCATACAATTTGCTATTTCTTGATAACTCATTCCTTCTATATCTCTGAATTGGAGAATTGTGCGTTGTTTTTCCGGTAATTGCCGGATTAATTCATGTAATAAATGCAGATAATCCTGTTGAATGACTTCTTCATCGGGTTGGCGTGAATTGGTTTTTAAATGGATATAATCGTCTAAATGTTCATTTTGATGACTTTTCAAATGGATTTTTCCAAGTGCTAAATTGCGCGTCATCGTGCAGCAGTAAGCTTCTTTATTGTCAATTTTTATTCCTTTTTCCTCTCCATTCCACATCCTCATCATGACTTCCTGTACAATATCTTCCGCTTCTGCCTGATCTTGGGTAATCCGTAATGCCAGCCGGAATAACTTGTCCCGCAGGGGTAATATCTGATTTTTGAATTCTGTTATTTTCATGGTACATATAAGACAGTTCACTCCCCCAAAAGTTACACATTAGGGACGTGCCCTTTTGTGTAATTTTTATTTTTCGTGAGAAAAGTAGCATTTTATTTTTTAAAAACTACACATTAGGGCACGTCCCTAATGTGTAATACTTACAAATCTATTGGGGTGGTGTCGTATTTTTTGTATGGAATAAGAATAGGGTAGGGATTATTATTAAAACTTAAAGTGTCACATTTGTTTTGCAGATAAGTGATTATAAAATCGCAACTGACTTTTTTCTTGCTATATGGATTCTCTACAGGCAAAGAACGAATCTGGAGCGAATCATAAACAGGAGGTAAAATTTCTTTATATATGTTCCTGATTCCGGTTTGACCCGATACCTTTGTCAGAAAAACAAATTCTTTGGAATACTCAATATCTCCTTTTTGTTCATAAATATCGAACATATAAGTAGCGTTGGAAACTACCCTGATTTTTTCTGAAATATCGTCGTAAATAGGTTCTGAGAATTTAATATTTGTCGGCCAATGCTTTATTCCTTGTTTACCGTTTTCGGAATAGAAGAGATAATGCGGATCATCTTCCATATAAAAACAGCAGATAATAAAAAGTGAAATGGGAAGAAGAAAGGAATAGAGAAAGGAATAAAAAGTATCTTCCCTGGCTTTTTCTAAAATTTTAATGTTTAGAACAATGGCAGCTATAGTTAAATAAATAATAATAAAACCAAATAAAAAACCAAGAGAATAATAATTAGTAATTAATAATAGAGGAATAAAAATAAAAATGTCTATGAGGAGTATTGAAAAAAATAATAGTCCTGAGAGGATAAGTGTTTTCATTGCATTTTAGTTTTAAGGTTTATAATTATTTCTGAGAAAGTACTGTTAACTTCTCTTTTGCGGGTTGTGTTCGGAAGAAAGCAGATAAATCATTCCGGTATATTGATAAATAAGCTGTGCGAACAAGAACAGAACAATGATTTGAATGCCGTAAATCAGGAGTGTTTCGGCAAGGGAAAAATAATCATCTGTATGGATATAAGCCAGGCGGGATAATAACCGGGAAAGAATCCACAGCCCAAGAATCGTTTTAAACCGGAAAGGGGAATATATAACAGCTTTACTTTTAGAAATTAGTGAAGACGATTTAAAAATTTGAAACAATTGTGTGAATATAAAATAGGCGGTTACCAATCCCATAATCAGTACGGCATTGGCGTCGTACCAGTCGGAAGCGTAATTGTAATTGTAGTAAAAATAAAAGAAATAGAGGGAGAAAAGAGCCGAAAGTGTTATAAGCAGGCGTTTATAACGTTTCTTTTGGGTAAGGAAACCCTGAAGTTGTTTTTTGGCCAGGATCATCCAATAGAGAGTCAATATTATAATGAGAAACCTGGACAGTTGAAAACCTGCTGAAAAAATCGGATAAAGTACCTGGTGAAGAGAGATAAAGTCACTGTAATTTCCGCTTTTATGAAAGGCATTGAGTATTACCAATGCCAGTCGGAATGAAATAAAACTGAAGACCGACCAGATAATTGTGTTGGTCAACGTATTCAAATTGATTCTAGTTTTCATCTTTTTCAAATTAAAAATGGATTTATTTGTATAGATTAAGTTTCGTTTGTCTCTTTTTTACTTGAATCACCTTTGTCCCGGAAATCTTATCGTGCCAATTGGCATAAAAGAGAAAAGTGAAAGCTTCAAAAGGAATAAAGCGGGCGGCTGTTCGGCCCAGAATATGTCCGAAAGAAGGTTTACTACCGTCTTTTTTTACAACAGTTGTTCCTACTATCCATTTACCGGGAGTAGCAAAGGTCAGCCATTCAAATAAGAAATAATACAGGAAAACAGTAATTATACATAATAGTGTCATATCGTCCTCATCCGGTTCGAAATAAGAAAAAATACTAATTTCCAGTAGCGTAAATAAAACGAAATCTATAAAATATCCTTTGAGCCGGGTGGTTGAATCTACCGTCTCAGCTTCTTTATCCTCTGTTTGAGAAGGAATGGACGAAAACGGAGTAAGAGGAAGTTTCAGGGCATTTTCCCGTTCATTCAATTCTCTTTGGATATAGGGAAGGACAAAAGGAGCATATTCTTCCGGATGCTTATACATATATTC
>JAEXFF010000254.1 GCA_023400335.1 Bacteroidota bacterium | reverse complement strand
GCATTACTGGGGTGATTACCGACGGCACAACGAATCTGTATCCTATTCATTCCCCTTTCCCTGATGGCCCATTCACACAAATGACGAACGCAACGGGTCATCAACCCCGCTCCCCGGTATTTAGGAATAAGCCAATAGCCTATTTCCGTCCGGTGATTGAGATTATCGGTAGTAACGAAACCTATCAGACCACAAATTTCAGGACCATGGTTAATAACAAACACAATATTTCGTTCTTCATACGGAACAGACAGTTGACATTCCAAAAATTTTTCTTCATCGGCCACTTCTCTCAAATTATCGACAAATGGCAGCCAAGTACGCAGGTCATCCCGGTTCTCAAAAATTGTTTGCCAAATTTCGGCGGCATCTTCCAGAGTGGCTTCCCGAAGAAAGAAATCCGGTTCTATACGAACAAAATGCCCCTGATATTCCTTCTCCTTTTCTTCTGCATTTTTTATTTGTCTTTTCATAAATCCTTTATTAAATGATTGAATACAATTAAAAAATAATTTAAAGTATCTGTATTTTTCCGCACATTATCCAATTCATTAATCATCATTACAGGAAGTTTTGTTTAATCATAATACAATTTTTGTTTTGTTAAAAAAAATCGTAATTTACGTTTTATTACAATTACTTTTATTCCGCTATTTAAAATAATTCATCTTTAGAAACAATAAATTCATTGCAATTTATTTTCTGAGCCAATATTTATGATATACAAATCTTACAGATTCTGCATCTGGTGTAAAATTACAAGAACAATTTTCAAGTTAAAAAAATTATTTATTTTAAAGCAAGTGAATGAGCATTTAAAGTTAACTGCAATCCTCTAAAAGGATTATTTCCGGGAAAAAAGTATAAGGCAAATATTTATTTATAAAAAATCCTGTTTCGGGAAAAATATTATATAAATAATATGTAACTTTGTAACTCCAAAAATTAGAATTATGAGAAAAATTGAGGTTAAAGTTTTAATGTTATTTATAACATGCTTTTTGGGAGTATTAACTTCCTGTCAAAAAGATTCTAATCTATATGATTCGTCTAATCATACATCTGCTTTGGAAATTCCGAAGGGATTTACGTGGTCGATGACGAAAACTGAATCTTTTACAATACGTTCTCTTGTAGAAACGGGGGTTTCTATTTATCTGGATGAGTCTTGTACTGAAAGTCAGCTTATTGCTAAAATAGCTGTGACAAAGGAATCACGTGATTTTTCTCTAGAGTTGCCGGCGGGTACAGAACGGGTATATGTTCAATATCCGGTACAAGGTGGGAAAAGTGCTGTTTTACCGGTAGAATGCCAGGGAACAAGGGCAAGTGTAAATATTATCCTTCCGGATAACGCTGCATGGGACTGGAAACCGGACGATGATTATGGGATGCAACTGGACCATTACCTTTATAAAGGTACAGTTATGTTTGAAGATCAGTGGCCGGAAATAGGAGACTATGATTTTAATGATTTTGTTGTCTATTATGAAACGGATGGCCGAATCAGTAGAGGCGGAGAAGGCCTCGTTCCGGAAGTGTATGAAAAAGAAGGGATAACTGTTTCTGTACAGTTCAGAGCTATCGGAGGAGTTTATCCTTATCGGCTGGGCCTTCAATTGGATTCTTTGCCTTCTAAATTTATCGATGAGTTTACTGCACATAATAATGGAGGAATAGAGGTGAAATTACTGAATCCCAATTCAGAAAAACCGGCAGTTTTTGTTTTTGAAGGTTCAGAAAAGCTAAAGGGTTTAAATGGAGCAAATTATTACAATACAGAGAAAGGGTTTGAAATAAGCCGGAATGACTTGATAACAGTAACATTCGATCTGAAAGTTAATTGTTATAATAAAATCAATAAAAACAGAGCATTAAGTTATTCCTGTGCTCCTTTGGGACAGAATTTTTTTATCACGTCTAATAAAGAAATTCATTTAAGAGGGTACGCTCCTACTGCTTATTATCAGAATTACGAAAATGACGCGAAGGAATTGATGTCTTCTGCTATATCTTATTATAGTAAGGAAGGATTTGTATGGGGAATAAAACTTCCTGCTGATACTCCGCATGCTATAGAGAAAATCGATTTTATCGAAGCTTATCCGGAATTTAAGGAATGGGTAATAAGTGGTGGAGTAAAAAATACAAATTGGTATGAACACCCGAATTCAAATAAAATAATTCAATTTTAAATGATTTTAAAATTACAAGGATACCCGGTCGTTAAGATCGGGTATTTTTTGTATTAAATTCTTATATTTGAATATCATAATCCCCTGTGATTAAGCATTTTTTTCCGAAATTCAACAGGAGATAAACCGGAATGTTTTTTGAAAAATTTTCCAAATGCCGACTGGTCGGAGAAACACAATTGTTCTGAAATCTCTTTAATAGATAAATCAGGACGATTGAGTAAAGTCCGGGCTTCACAGTAAAGCCTTTCGAAAATAAACTGACTGGAAGTACGTCCTGTGAGTCTTTTAATAATAAGGGATAGATATTGGGGACTGATATTCAGTTGATCCGCATAATAAGGAACTAAATGTTCTTTCCGGAAATTTTGCATCAACAAATCCATAAAGTTTTTTAGAATGTATTCATAGCGTATTTGCTGGTATTCTTTCAACACATCCCAATGGTTCTCGATCCAGATATTACTGATTTCCAGTAAAAAGGTTACCAGTACATTTTGGACAATCTCATGCCGCAGGTGATGATGGTCCAGCCGTAATTTGTTTCGAATTTGGTGTATACTTTCAGATAAAACCAATCGTTGTGATTCATTTAAAGGATTTACCTGCCGTTGTCGGAGCATTACTTTGGCGATATGTTTGTACATACTGTCGGAGGCCGGTAAAGTGTCCAGAAAATATTTGGAAACAATCAGTATGTCACATTGAAAATCAGAGCTTGTACGGGATAGTTGGCCCGTATACTCAGGGGCATACACCACTAAAGTGGATGGACAGACGGAATATGTTTTATCGTTGACGGTAAAAATTGCTGTTCCGCTTTCCACCAGCATATAGAAAAAAACGTTCGAATAAGTCAGTATTTTTGCTTGTAATTCCTTCCCTGAAACAGAAAAAGAGAGAATACCTTCTTCCGGAATAGTTTTTTTATCCGGATAGAAATGATTTCCTGTAAGATTCGTTTTGCTGTGATTTTTCATAAGGTAAAAATAGGATTAATTTGTTTAAACGGGAAGGGAATTAAGTGTTTAATTGTTCAAATGGGCAGAGGGGTAAAAAGGGAAAGGCGGAGGAGGTTTAAAGAGAAGTTGGGGGGAAAAATTATTTTCAAATAAAACCAATTGCATAGAAAATGAAACTTTGGAAAACAGGTAAATCGGAGGAACTTTGCGCTGTGATTTTATTTAAAGAGGATATGCAGAATTCAAAGACATTTTTATTAATTGTATTAGGCATTTTAGCTGCTTTCGGACCTTTTGTTACGGATATGTATTTGCCTGGACTTCCCTTTATGACCAGTTATTTTAAGACTACAGCTTCTATGGTGCAGCTGGGGATTACAACGGCAATGTTGGGACTGGCTTTTGGGCAAATCATTGTCGGACCGTTGAGCGATAAATACGGCCGCCGAACCCCTCTTTTGCTTTCGTTATGGTTATTTTTCTTTGCCACTATCGGTTGTATTTTTTCCTGGAATGCGGAGGTTTTTATTGTTTTCCGTTTCATACAAGGAATAGCGGGAGCCGGGGGAATCGTAATTTCCCGTTCGGTAGCTACGGATTGTTATTCAGGCAAGGAACTGGCTAAGGCATTTGCCATGATTTCAGCTGTAAACGGATTAGCTCCTATTATCGCTCCTATTGTGGGAGGGGTAATGCTGAAATTTACCAGTTGGCAGGGGATTTTTTTCGCCTTGCTGTTACTGGGGATAGTGTTGTTATTGCTTTGTTACCGGTTAAAGGAATCTTTACCGCGGGAAAACAGAATTGTTACATCTGCTTTTTCCTCTTTCCGGGCTTTTCTGCCGCTTTTGGTAAAACGTAAATTTATGGGGTACGTTTGGGTACAATCGTTGATTTTAGGTGTAATCTTTGCATATATTTCTTCTTCTCC
>JAEXFF010000247.1 GCA_023400335.1 Bacteroidota bacterium | reverse complement strand
ATATAATAATTCTGAGTAGGGTCGGGGGAAGTATAAAACCAGATCGTGGCTTCTTGACCGTTTACTTCGAAAGCTTGAATTTTAATTTCATCCGGAATAGCGGTTTTTGCCGTAATTGATTTGTTTTCAGGGGTAAAAATTGTCAGGTAAAGGGTATCCGCATCTGTTCGGTTCAGCTTCCGGTAATTTCCGTAATTGTATATAAAACCGTTTTGAGGTGAAGTGTAATAAATGGGATAGAGGCGAAATGCATCTCCTGCATGCAGGTGAATTTCCAGATTGGAAGTAAGGGAGAGTTCCAGTTCCTCGGAAACCGGAAGAACCTGGGAGGCAGTAAGTAGAAACATTTCATTGGGTTTGCAGTAACATTCGATAAAATAATCCGGAGTTTCCCCGACAAAACGGATAGGCAGATTATCTTCCGGCATACAGGAAATTAAAAATAAACTCATTCCCAAAATGAAACGAAGAAACTTTTGTTTTCTTATGCTGTTTTTTTTTATTGCTTGCATTGTTGTTGTTCCGGTTTTACCAGTTTAAATGGAGTGAAATATACGGAATAAAGGGGAGAATTACTTTGGATTTCGGAATAAATTTTGTTTTCCCGTTTTCATTTTCTTCTGGTTTGAAATAGACGAAAGAAGGGTTGGAACGATTGTAAATATTATAGGCCCCGGCGCTGATTTTCATCCGAATACGTTTATAGGGGAAAAGATAATCGAGGTTTGCATCGAGACGGTGATTGTCCGGGAGTTTATAATTATAACGGTCTGTATAAACAGGTATTAATATAGGTTTGTTTTCGCTGTCGGTAATATTGTGGGCGAGTGCCACCCCGACCGGGAAAGTTGTGTATACTCCGGAAGAAAATGTCCATAGCAAATTGAGGGAAAACCGGGAAGAGAAGTTCAGTGAATTATTAATAACTACATTGTGTTTAACATCATAAGGCGGATTAAAGGCACGTCCGTTATTGATTTCAGCAAATTTTCTTTTAGATTCTGAAAGGGTGTAGTTTAAGCGAAGGTTCAGGTTCTTGCGTTGAAAAGACAAATCCAGTTCCAGTCCTTTTGCATAGCCTTCTCCTTCAATCATATTGTCGGTGAGTCCGCTATACTGGGTGGATTCATTGGCAGAGAAATCCTTGAGATGTTGCATGTTTTTGTAGAATAAACCGGCATATAGGGTGAGACCTATTGGGATCTCCTGTTCTGCTCCTATGGAGATTTGCCGGCAAAGGGCGGGTTTCATGCCTTTGTCCAGGGGATACCAGATGTCCACCGGAGTTTTCACCGTAAAATAAGGATATAAACTCAGGTATTGAGTGGTTTGGGCGTAATCCGCCCAGAACGTAAATTTGCCGGTAAAATAACTGATTTTGGCCCGGGGAGAGAGGGTGTTAATCTGTGAATTACCACGGTAATGCTGGTAGTTCAGGCCTGCCATAAACAAAAAGTGAGTATTGGGACGATAATTTATTTCTGCATAAGTTTCATATAAATTGAAATACTTATCGGAACTTTTAATCAGCAGGTTTTCTGCATAATCCGGTTTATCAGCCGTTTCGAAGCGGGCATGTTCGAATTTTCCGCCTGTTAAAAATTGAACCTGATCGCTGAACTGACCGATGTAACGGACCTGGGTGATTAAAGAATAACGGCGGTTTCCTCCTCCCATAGGGATACTTCCCTGTGCGTCTCCTTCGCTGAAAGAGGATTTTCCTCCTATACTCAAACGGAAACGGTTTTTTTCATTGGGAGTATAAACTGCTTTCAGATTACCCGAAAATGTTTTCCAGTTAAAATCATAACGTACATTTTCCTGTAATTTCATCGAAAGATCGTCCATGGAAAAAATTCCGAAAGCACTGAGGTTCCATCGGGAGGAGAGGCGGGAATCCAAACTTAAGGTGGCATCGTTAAAGGCATATTCCGGAAGTAAATTGCCTGTATTATTGCCTTTTACTGAGTGATTATAGAGGCGGGAGATTGCCTGTAGGTAAGAAGTACGGAGTGAGGCTGCAAAAGAAGTATGATTTTTGATCAAAGGTCCTTTGGCTTTCAGAGCGGAGGACACTAATCCCAGGGAAAATTCTCCTTCCGTTTTTTGTTTGTTTCCGGGATCGGGAATCATATTGATATAAGAAGACAAGGCCCCGTTATAGGAAGCCGGAAAGCCGCTTTTATAAAGTATCGAATTATTGAATATATAGGGATCAAAAGTAGCTAAAATACCAGTCAGGTGGTCCGTTCCTGCAATTTCCATATCCTGAATGAGGAAACTGTTTTCCCAGCTGTTTCCTCCTCTTACATAAATTCCGGGGTCAAGGGCATTGGTCGTGATGATTCCCGGTACTGTCGCCAGGTATTTCAGTAAATCCTGTTCTCCTAAGATTGCCGGTACTCTTTCAATGCCTTGACGGGAGGGATAGAGGCGTCCCGGTGAAGTGCGCCCGCTCACGATCACTTCCTGAAGATTATTAAATTTATTCCGAAGGATAACGGTAAAAGGAGTATTTTCTTTTACCCAATGACTGATTTTTTTATAATTGATATGTGAAAACTCCAACTGGCAGGGGAGTTCGGCTTTTAAACGAAAATGGCCTGTTGAATCTGTTATGGTACCTTGTTGATTATCCAGGCAAAAGATATTTACTCCGCTCACAGGTTCTCCGTTCCGGGTAATTACCCTTCCGAGGATTACAGATTGTGCCAGTGTCAGCAAAGGGCAAAAGAGAAAAATAGCAAAAATAAATTTCAGCATGCTTTGCGGAATTCATATGCTTACAAAGGTAAAAAAAGTTTTCAGGGTTGGTACATTCTGATATACCAACCCTGAAATTATACAAGAGTAAACTCTTAATTGCGGTATTAGCCTCCGAAATTATCGTACATGACATTTTCATCGGGTACTCCTAAATCGTACAGCATTTTAGTTACGGCTGCAATCATCATAGGAGGTCCGCAAAGATAATATTCAATATCTTCCGGATTCTCGTGATTTTTAAGGTAATTTTCAAAGATAACCTGATGTACAAAACCGGGTTTGTATGCTACACCGGCCGCATCGGCTACCGGATCCGGTTTATCGAGGGCCAGTGTCCAGTGGAAATTCGGATTTTCTTCCTGGATTTTATTGAATTCTTCTACATAAGGTGCTTCCTGGAGTGCACGGGCACCATACCAGAAGGTGACCTTACGTTTGGTATGCATGGTATGGAATAAGTTGAAAATATGCGAACGCATCGGAGCCATACCGGCACCGCCACCGATAAACATCATTTCATTGTTTGTCTCGCGGAGGAAGAATTCTCCGTAAGGACCGGAAATCGTTACTTTATCACCCGGTTTGCGGGAGAAGATAAAAGAAGAACAAATACCCGGATTAACTGGCATAAACGTGCGGGTAGCCCGGTCGATCGGCGGGGTAGCAATACGGATGTTCAGCATAATGATATTGCCTTCTGCCGGAGAGTTCGCCATGGAATAAGCCCGGTAAGTCGGTTCCGGATTATGCATTTTTAAGTCGAACATCTTCATACGCTCCCAGTCAGCCTTGTATTTTTCATCTACATCAATATTCCTGAAATCTACATCCAAAGCCGGCACATCTATCTGGATATAACCTCCGGATTTGAATTTCAGGTTTTCTCCTTCCGGAAGTTTTACGACAAACTCTTTCAGGAAAGTAGAAATATTACGGTTAGAAACCACTGTGCACTCCCATTTTTTTATACCCAGAACGGCTTCGGGAATACGCATTTCGATATTTTCCTTTACTTTTACCTGACAGGCCAGACGCCAGAAGTCATGTTGTTGTTTATAGGAAAAAAATCCGGTTTCTGTAGGCAAAATACTACCGGCTCCGGAAAACACCTGACATTTACACATTCCGCAGGAACCTTTCCCTCCGCAAGCTGACGGCAAAAATATTTTTTGGTTAGCTAAAGTGGAAAGCAGGGAATTGCCCGGCTCTGTTGTTATAATCCGCTCTCCGTTATTGATATTGATTTTCACATTTCCTTTAGCCGTCAGTTTAGCTTTGGCAAACAAAAGGATGCCGACCAAGATCAGGGTGACAATCAGGAATACGACAATACCGGCAGTTACGATTGTTGTATTTATTGCTAATAGTATCATTTAATTTTAAATTTTAGATTTTAATTTTAAATTACTCTGCACCGGCATTGGTTTTATTTTCTGCTTGTCCGTTGGAGCCCGGAGTTTGCTGTACGCTTTCTTCCGGGTTGGTTTCATCGGTTGCAGGATTATTTGTTCGCAGTGCCGGCGCTGTCTCTACTGTTTCGGTCGGAACGGGTTGTGCTTTCAGTTTGTTTAAGTCGATACCCAGGAAACTCATAAATGAGATGGCCATTAAACCCGTCACAATAAACGTAATGCCTATGCCGCGCAAAGGAGCCGGAATATTGGAATATTTCAATTTTTCACGGATAGCAGCAATACAAACAATGGCTAGCATCCAGCCGATTCCGGAACCCAGTCCGAAAGTGGTTGCTTCCCCTACGTTCGCATAATTCCTTTGTTGCATAAATAAAGAAGCTCCCATAATAGCGCAGTTTACAGCAATCAAAGGTAAAAATATACCCAGTTGGTTATACAGGGCAGGAGCAAACTTTTCTACAATCATTTCAACCAATTGTACCATGGCAGCAATGATGGCAATAAACATGATAAAGCTCAGAAAGCTCAGATCGATAGTAGTCGCTTCTTCTCCGAGCAGCCATTGCAGAGCTCCTGGTCTTAATACATAATTGTCCAGCAGATAATTTACCGGAACGGTGATAAGTAATACAAATATAACGGCTATGCCCAGACCGAATGAGGTCTTCACGGTCTTCGATACAGCCAGATAAGAACACATACCGAGAAAGTATGCGAATATCATGTTGTCGATGAAGATCGAACGGACGAATAT
>JAEXFF010000198.1 GCA_023400335.1 Bacteroidota bacterium | reverse complement strand
ATATAATACAGGCCCGCAAGGGCCTTAGGAAGTTTAATCGGATAAAGTCAGGCTTATGAAAGAGAAAAAGAGAAAAAGGGAATATTCTGAATCCAGGGAAAGAAGGGATGAAGAATTGGAGGAAAACTACATGAACGTGGTAAATCATATAGACGATATAGATGATGAAAATGCCCGGGACAATTTATCTGACTATATGGATGAATTAAGAGAAGAATCTGAAAATGTCGGGCGCCCTTCGGGAGAAGACTGAAATATTTTGAAATTAGCGTTAAAACGAAACAATATGTCATATAAAGAAATTTTAATTGGATTTTGGCTTATTATGGTTAGTATAGCAGGAGGAAGTATCAATAAGCTGCAGGCTCAGACACCGGCTTCTAAAATTCAGATGCCGCAATTGCCTTATGCTTTGAATGCCTTGGCTCCTGTTATCAGTGAAGAAACCATGAATTATCATTACGGGAAACATTTAAAAGCTTATGTCGACAAGCTGAACACATTGATTGTAGGCACTCCTTTTGAGAACAGTGATTTGGAAACTATTGTCAAATACTCCACAGGGCCGATATATGATAACGGGGCTCAGGCATTGAATCACATCATCTATTTTAATACTTTTTCACCGAATGCCCGCCAGCAACCTAACGGAGCTTTACTGAAGGCCATTGAAAAAAAATGGGGTTCTTTTGAAAATTTCAAAAATGAATTTTCGAATGCTGCAGCTTCTTTGTTTGGTTCGGGTTGGGTATGGCTGGCTAAAAATAATCAAGGTGAATTATTTATTTTTCAGGAGAGTAATGGGGGCAATCCTCTATCCAGGGGATTTATTCCGTTATTGGGATTTGATGTTTGGGAGCATGCTTACTATTTGGACTATCAGAATCGTCGTCCGGAACATATCAGGAATTTGTGGACAATTGTAGATTGGGCAAATGTGGAAAAGAGGTATTAAGGTCTTCACTCATTTTTCTTTCATTTCCTTGAAATAGCGTAATTGCCAGATAAGCATAAAGAGGGCGGTAACAAAAGCGATGATATCGGCAACAGGGATACTGGCCCAGACTCCGATTTCCCCGTAAATTTCCGGTAAAATAAGGAGACAGGGAATTAAAAACAGTAACTGCCGGGTGAGCGACAGAAAAATCGCTTTTTTGGCCATGCCTAAAGATTGAAAGAAACTGGAAGTAACCATTTGAAAGCCTACGAGCGGGAAAAACGCCAATACAATCCGGAGTCCCCGGGCAGCAATATCGATCAATTCTTCTTTTGTTGTAAAAAGGTAGATCATGGACCTGGGAAAAATTTGACAGATGAGAAACCCGGTAGTTGCCACCGCTACGGAGCACCCGATCGTATACCGCAATATCTGGATGACCCGGTCGAATTGACGGGCTCCGTAATTATAGCCTGCAACGGGTTGCATCCCCTGGTTAAATCCCATGATAATCATAATAAAGAGAAAACTGATACGGTTGACGATACCGAAAGCCCCGATGGCCATATCGCCTCCGTGGTTTTTCAAACCATTATTAATGAGAATCACTACCATACAGGAGCAAAGATTCATCAAAAAGGGGGACAGCCCGATCGCCAGCATTCCTAGGGTCAGGTTGCGTTTTAAGTTGAAAATTCCTTTTTGGAAATGAATAAAGCTTTTGGGACTGAAAAAATGGAGTAATATTCCTCAGAGCGCGAGAAATTGAGCTGTAATAGTTCCCAAAGCAGCTCCCCGTATGCCCATATCCCATACAAATATAAAAAGTGCATTCAGAATTCCGTTGATCCCGACTGCAAAAAGAGTGGCCAACATAGCTCTTTGAGGATAGCCGGAAGCCCGCATCACTTCATTAAGTCCCATATAAACGTGGGTAATGATATTTCCCAGCAATATCACTACCATATAATCACGGGCGTAGGGTAAAGTTGCGTCACTGGCTCCGAAGAAACGGAGAATGGGGTCGAGGAAAAGGAGGCTGACGAGAGTAAATAAGCTTCCGATCAGCAAATTCAATAAAACTACATTCCCCAATATATCTGTAGCACTTTTCAAATCTTTTTGTCCCATTTTCATAGAGACCAGGGTAGAGGCTCCTACACCGACCAAAGATCCGAATGCGGCCGCTATATTCATAAAAGGTAAGGTGATAGCCAGTCCTGCAATCCCCAGATGTCCGACTCCATGCCCGATAAAGATGCTATCCATCATATTATAGAGGGAGGAAGCTGTCATCGCGACGATGGCTGGCAAAGAATAATGTATCAGTAGTTTACCGATTTTCTCGGTTCCCAGTGTAAGGGGTGAAGTTTGAACAGACATACACGTACAATCAATATAAACCGGCAATCTTCCGGCATAAAACTCCAGGTATTTCCGCATTTATACCAAAGAGTTGCGTCGCAAATATACTGAAAAATGTTCAAAAAGAAGAGCAATATGCCCTTACTGACCGGATAAGGGCTGCCAAGAAAGGGGAATACAGTATAAAACCGGATAAACAAGCGGAAGTTAAATTTTTAGAACAATTAAACGAATGACCAATCGTTTCGTCCGTTATATACGTCGGAACGATTGATCATTTTAAAAAACAGGAAGAGAAATTTAAAAACTTTATTCTTGCCGGATCATTGTCCTCCCTCCGGGTAAAACGGCTTGTATACGATCGTCGTACATCGCGCTGCATTGGATGGCCGGACGTAAATAATCCCCTGCAAAAGCTGCGTTGAACCGGAATTCAAACGTTTTGGTCTGGTTTTGATTCAGGTTGAAATAAATATTATATCCGTCGTCCCGGATATTGACATAATCTGCTTCTCTAAAGGCTTTAGTATTTCCGGTGAGCCGGTCATTGATAATTTCAAAACCGGAAGGTAATAAATAGGTGAGTGCCAAATTATAATAGGTTCCTGTAATACCTGTGTTGCGTATTGTAATTTTGGCTGTCACGTCAGTACCCTGCATCAGATTATCGATGTTTACCGGTTGTCCTTTATCATTATAGTAGTGTACATTCATAGAAAGCCCTGACATAATTTGGTCTGTCACTACCTGAAAAGGAGCGGAAGAAGAAATGAGACGGACGTAAAGTGTATTCGTTCCCGTATTTTGTACTTGAACTGTACTTTCTTCATTTTGAATGGGTAATTGCTCCTGCCGGAATGTTTTATTGGTTTGAAGATTTATTGTTTTGTCTTGAATTTGGATTTCAGCTTTTAAACCGTCTGTATCCCCTACAAATTTTTCAACATATTCAGTAGCTGCCAGTAGGGCGAAAGCAGTGGTTTGGGTGCTTAACCAACTGTTGGAAGAGAGGGCAGCTGAGATTTGTTCCAGCATCTGATAGGCTTCCGTCTGCATGTCTAGATAAATCATTGACTGTAAGATGATCGCTTTGTCCCGGATATCGGAACCGAAAGATCCACCGGTTTGGCGGTAGGGCGAAACTTCCCGGGAGGCGTTTTGGATGAGTTTGCGGGCAATATCGGGATGGTTACAGAGCGCATAGGCAGAAGCCAGCAACCATTGGGCCGTTGCATTCTGAAGTTTCCGTTCTTTCATCCGGTTCATGGCCGGCAGATTCGGTTTGCCTGCCAAGGCCAATACATAAAGACGGTATCCTTGTCCGATTTCATCGTAATAATTATTAATCCGGTAACTATTGGCATAAGATTGGAGATAATTCAGATCCTTTTGTAAAAGTTGAGCCGGAACAGTATATCCTTTACGTGAAGCAGAGATCAGAAAATGAGCTGCGTACGTGCTTATCCATTCGGAGACGTAGGGAGATCCGGGCCAGTAGGCAAAGCCCCCGTCTGAAGTTTGGTAGAGGGATAAACGGTTGATGACGGTTTTTACGTTTGTCTCAATGTCCGTTTTTTGTTTGGGAGTTAAGTCCATTAATGTACCCAGAGAGATTTGCGGGAATGCTGCAGATACAATTTGTTCGGCACATCCGTGAGGATAAGTAATCAGATCCTGTAGCCTTTCTCCTAAGTTAAGCGGAGGAATGGTAGAAATCTCGAGGATAGATAATGGCTCAGCACCTTCTACTTTTGCTGAGAGGTGAACCTTTTTCCCCGGTTTCAGCGTCTCGCTGCTGATGTGAGTAATACGGGGATTGGGAATGCGGATCTGCACATTTTCTTTTACGGAAGATGTTTCTTTACCGGATTGAGCTGTAAAAGTGAGGACGGAGTTTCCTGTTGTTTGTTTAACGCGGAGTTTAAACCAGGCTAATTTTTCGCCTGGTTCACGGAATGTCACCGTTTGCGTGTTTTTCCCGATGATTTCGAGTTTATCATCAGTGCTTATTTGTATTTCTGCGTTTTGAATAGAATTGTTCATCGCAAATACAGTCACGGGGATCTCCATTATATCGCCCGGAGTAAATAAACGGGGCAGGGCTACCGATAACATCAGCGGTTTATTCACTTGGGCAGTGGCGGAAGCTGAACCATATTTCCCGTCCGAGGTCGCAGCAACAACCATAGCCCTTACTTCACCGATATATTCCGGCATCCGCAGTTTATGGGTACGGGTTTCTCCCTTTTTCAGGGAGAAGGGACCTTCAAACAGAACTACGGGTTTAAAACGGTTCGTTTTCTCATCCTGTTCCGGCTTTAAGACTTCGTCACCTCCTACTGCAAAAGCTTTTTCCAGCCGGGCTCCATATGCGCCGAAAATGTAATCGTAAAAATCCCAGGTTTTAACGCCTAAAGCTTCACGGGCATAAAAAGCCGGGAAGGGTTGAGGGGTACGGAAAGAAGTCAGGGACAATAAGCCTTCGTCTACAACAGCCAGGGTATAATCCATAGCCCGGTGTTCTTTTTCCGTAACAGTCACCGTAAATTCTTCTCCTGGCCGGAGATCCGGTTTCATTTTTATTTCCGGATATAAATGCAGAGCGGCATCTTCAATATTGATATTTACCACTCCGTACAAACGTACAGGGCGGTCGTTATCGCGGTCCTGCTGGGGCTGAATCAGCGTTACAAAAACATAAATATTGGGACACATTGCCGGAGTGGCCTCAAATTCAAAACGGGTAGTATTTCGGGTCGTTTCAATACGGCGGATATCCCGGAAAGTCGTCCCGTTTTCCAGACTGACAATGGCCACACTTCCCTGCGAAGACGGAATAGTCAGTTGTACTTTTTCACCTGCTTTATAATTCTTTTTGTCAGTAGTAATATTGAGTGTTGTTGCAGCTTCATTATCGGAATTTTCTGCCCAGGAACCGAAATAAGCGATGATTCCGCTGGTATGTCCTGATTCTTTATCCGTCGCCTGAATATAATAGCGGCCATAGTGTTGAATGTTCAGATTAAATTCAAATTTGCCTTCTTTACTTTGAATTGTTTTGTCTACTAACCGGTTATTATAAGAGCGTTGAATATAAGAATAATTATTATTTTCAGCATCCCACCACCAGCGCCAATCGATCTGATATACCTGGATTTCCACACGGGTATTTACAGCGGCTTTCTGTCCCAGAGGAGAGACCAGAATACCGCTTAATTTTACATTTTCAGCAGTCGGATACCAGCCATCTTCTGAATCCGGTAGACGGATGCCGGCATAGCGGGTATAAGGGGAATAGTGAGTTGTATAGGATGAGATACTGAAATCTCCGCTTTCTTCAAATACCCGGGTGGTAAACGTAGCATTTAATACCCCGGGGGCATTTTCTGTTTTTATTTTGTCCAGATTAAATGAAAAGTCGCCTTCCGAATTTGTATTTCCATTGAAAAGGGTTGCACTATACGGTTGAAAATCATCTGTTAAGCTGTTAAAGGTATAAGAAGGATAATTTTTAAAGGTATATTGGCCTTTGTTTAATTTTACTTCGGTTATCGCTTTCCGGTCAGGAGTGGAAGCTCCGTTCAGCCATCTGGTTTTAACTTTTACGATATCGTTTTTTATGCCTTTCCCCACAATCTCATCGTTGGGGAAAATCATATTAATACTGAGCCGGTTGGGCTTGATGGTTTCGATCCGCAGTGTTTTGGTAAAATGGTTTCCGCCGACTTGTACAACACATTTCCAGTAGCCCGTAGGGGCATCTTCTTCTGTAGAAAAACGGAAAGTATAGATCGGAATATTTCCTGTAAAACTTTTGCGGGTTGCTGTTGTATTTCCTTTGGGGTCGATCAGCCGGGCAATAACCGGATGACCGTCGGGCAATACGTGTTGTTTATCTTCGAGAATAAAAGAAAGATAGAGATCATCACCGGGACGCCACACCCCTCTTTCTCCGTAAATAAATCCTTTCAATCCGGACTGTACATCTTGCCCGCTTACATCAAAATTGCTCAGTGATAGAGAATTGGCATCTGAAATCTTTAACCAGGCTTTATCCTGTCCTTTGCGGGCTTGGATAATAAAAGCTTTCATATCTGTTTTCAAATAAGCGAAGCCGTTTTTATCCGTTTGTACAGAATCGATTTTCTGGTTTTGATAATCATAGAGGGAAATCATACAATTGGCAACGGGTACTGCTGTAGCAATATTGTTGACCGCTACGAAATATTGATTGTTTACCCCCCTTTTTGCTATAATGCCCAAAGAAGTATTGATTACATTTTTACTGATAAACCGGTCTCCGGTATAATAGGAATTTGTACAGGGATTGTCCCGTTCGGACCAATGGTAATCGTTATTGTAATAGTAAGTGCTGTAATAATAATCATTTCCGTCCCAATCCTGATTGTAGTACTGGGTATCGTCCTGTCCTTCCGAGGCACAACCGAGTGTGGTATAGGATTTCCGGAACCGGATTTCTATCCGGTAAATGACTCCTTTTTCCAGTTTAACCAAATCGGATAAATTAAGTGTAAAATCATTCCAGTGGTTTAAATTAATCGGGGCGCCTTCCGGATTTAATTCTATTTTTTCCCGGAATACAGGACGGGCTGTGCGGATAAGGTCTCCCGTTCCTTCGTATGAATTTTGTTGCAGGAAAAAGTTCATATTCTGGTCGAAAACCTTGATAATTTGCACATCCACTGCTTTTAGGGCTACGGCAGAAAAAGGTACCAGCACTTTTCCTTCCGAAGGGATAATGATGCCTTCTCCGATGAATCTGACCGCCGGATCAGAGGAAGGAAGATAGACGATTTGTGTATAAGGTTCTTCTAAGATTTTTCCTTCGGTACTTCGGATTCCTTTGTGGACGGTTACCTCTACGCTTTCTGCATCTTCTTTGATTGTATAAAAAAGAAAAACAGAATTGGCGTCGGTTTTATAACGAATGTCCGGTATCCCTTTTATTGTAATAAGGCCTTCCAGATGTTGTGAGGGATCTACGTTTTCCGACAGATCAATCCGCATGGATTGCCTGTTATTATCGTTCAGTTGTATATTCAGTACAGAAAATTGCTGCTTTCCGGGAATATTTTCCTGAAATTCTTCCTGGTGGATGACTTTGTTGCCAAAATGTAAAGTCAGTATCTGGGGATGTTCGGTTTTCGGTATATCGTAAATAGTGAAATGGTGGGAATTTTCCGAATGAGACCATTTTATCGGAAGAGATTGATTACCGGTCCGGGCTGTTACTTGTTTTTCGATTTCCTGGGGCTCCATATAATCGGAAGTATAGAGGGAAGCCTTATAATTCAACGTATCATTTGAAGACGTGGTCGTAAAATTTCCTGGGGTAAAAGAAATTTGTAAATCCACGACTTTTACAGAAAAATCGAAATAATTGTAATCATTGGGGACATCGAGAAGAGCACCCAGATGCAATTTAAACCGGTATACCTGTCCATTGGTAAAACGTTGATGGGGAATAAATTCCAGAATGCGTTCGTCTTTCAGGAAAAGTTGCCCGTCTATGGATGGGGATATTTTCAGAATATTAGCCGGCAGGGGTTCTCCCGCCGGGAATGATTTATCCGGTGTTTTATCCAGGTAAATATAGATATGGGCATCGGAAGTGATGGTTCCGGAAGTATACCCGTAGATATATTTACTGATTTCTGTTTGGGTAGTGCCGGATTTTGTACGGGAACAGCCGCTGAAACAAAATGCCAGGATAAGGCAATAATAAAGGGTATATTTATGTAAAGCCATATTAGTTAAGGTTAGTAGTTATTTCAGACAAATTTACGTAAATAATGAGTAAAGTATATTTTTTCCCGTTTTAATTTTTATATTTTTGTCGTTTTAGTAAAACAAAAGAAATTTCACTTATTTTTTGTTTTACCGCAGGGAGGGAGAAAAATAGGGGATAAATTAAGCATAAAATGTAGATTTATGAGAATTACTGTTGTTGGTACGGGATATGTCGGGTTAGTTTCCGGAACTTGTCTGGCTGAAACGGGGGTTACCGTTACTTGTGTAGATGTGGACGCATCTAAAATAGCTTTACTGAACGGAGGGGGGATTCCGATATACGAACCGGGACTGACGGAATTGGTGGCTAAGAACCGGGCAGATGAGCGTTTATTTTTCACTACTTCTTTAAAAGAAGCCATTGTAGATGCAGATGCTGTATTTATAGCTGTAGGTACCCCTCCGGATGAAGATGGGAGTGCTGATTTGAGTTATGTTTTGGCTGTAGCCCGGGAGGTAGGACAGGTATTGGACCATTATGCTGTGGTTGTTACCAAATCGACGGTACCGGTAGGTACAAATCAGAGGGTGAAAGAGGCAGTTGCTTCGGAACTTCGGAAGCGGAATTCCACTGTAGCGTTTGACGTAGCCTCTAATCCGGAATTTTTAAAGGAAGGAGATGCTGTTAAAGATTTTATGTCTCCCGACCGTATTGTGATCGGAGTAGAGTCGGAACGGGCCAGAAGAACGATGGAACGGTTGTATCATGCCTTTTTGCTGAATAATACCCCGATTTATTTTATGGATATTCCTTCGGCAGAAATGACCAAATATGCAGCCAATTCAATGTTGGCTACCCGGATCTCTTTTATGAACGACATTGCCAATTTGTGTGAAATCGTTGGAGCAGATGTGGAGGCTGTCAAAAGGGGAATCGGGAGTGATACCCGAATCGGTAAGAAATTTCTCAATGCCGGATGCGGATACGGGGGGTCCTGTTTTCCCAAGGATGTGAAAGCATTGATCCGAACCGGAGATGAATACGGTTATAGTATGGAAGTATTGAAAGCGGTAGAGCGGGTAAACGAAAGACAGAAAGAAGTTATCTTTTCCAAGATACAGAAACATTTCCATCACGAACTGAAAGGGAAGCGTTTCGGTTTGTGGGGATTGGCTTTTAAGCCTGCTACGGATGATATGCGGGAGGCCCCTTCTCTGGTATTGATTGAACATTTATTGAATGCGGGGGCTGTTGTCAGGGCATTTGATCCGGTTGCCATGGAGGAATGTAAACGGCGGATAGGAGACAAGATCGAATATGCTAAGAATATGTACGATGCATTGACGGATGCCGATGCTATGGTCGTTGTGACCGAGTGGCAGGAATTTAAAGTACCTAAATTTACCTATATCGAAAAAGCTTTGAAAGAAAAAGTTATTTTCGATGGGCGGAATATATATAATCCCGGGCAGATGAAAGAGTTTGGTTATATCTATTACGGAATTGGAAAATAGTTTTCTTGAATTCACATATGCGCCTATTATTTATCGTAAATCCTGTTTCGGGTTCCGGATCGGGTAAAAAATTACCGGGAATCATTCGTTCTATGCCTGAATATCAAGGTCTGGATTATGAAATCCGGTTCTCTGAATATGCCGGACATGCCCGTATTTTAGTTGCAGAGGCGCTGAAGAAAAAGGCGTATACGCATGTGGTGGCAGTAGGAGGGGACGGCACTGTAAACGAAGTAGGGACGGCTTTATATGGGAGTGAGATTGCCTTTGGCATTGTTTCTATCGGAAGCGGAAATGGGTTTGCCCGTCATTTGGGGTATTCCACTCACATGAAAAAAGCTTTAAGGCAGGTATTATCCGGAGCGTATTCTTATGTCGATATGCTGGAGATGAATGGAGTCTGTTCCCTGAATGTAAGCGGAGTCGGATTTGATGCTGAGGTGGCCCATGAGTTCAATCGTTTAAAAAGCCGCGGAGTCTTTTCCTATATTTATGCCGGTTTTAAAATGTGGTTTCGTTATACCGAAAAAGAATACAAAATTACGGTAAACGGAAATGTTTTGAGGGAGAAATGTTTTATTTTGAGTTTTGCCAACAGCTCCCAGTTTGGAAATAATGCGAGTATTGCGCCACATGCTTCCCTGCGGGATGGGCTGATAGACGTATGTCTTTTAAAGCGTCCGAAATATAGAAACCTGATTCCTTTTCTGTTCGCTTTGTTGTGTGCCCGGATTGATAAAATGAGTTTTTATAAGGAAATTCAATGTCAGGAAGCAGTGATAGAAGGGGATATTCATAAAGTACATATTGACGGAGATGCTGCTTTTATGGCTTCCCCTATTTATCTGAAAGTTCATAAGGCAGTTCTGAAGACCATTGTGCCTAAATACGCTAAAAGAACCCGTTCATAGTAAATATGCAAATGTGCAGGAGATAAAAGGGGAAAGAGAGGAAAGAGACAAAAAGAAGAAAAAGGGTTTATCCGGATGTATCATTTGTATCTTTTTCTTTCATCAGTTCTGCAGCTGCCTGAAACATATACTTCCGGGCTTCTTCGTAATTGTTGGAAATAATTCCGTCGAGAATGGCTTCTTTAATGGCATTTTTGATATCTCCGATCAGCCGGCAGGGAGGAAGATTGAATGTAGCAATAATTTCTTCTCCGCTGATAGGGGGTTGAAAATTGCGGATAGAATCTTTTTCTTCCACTTCTTTCAATTTCCGGCGGACAGTTTTAAAATTTTTCAGGAAGCGCTTTACTTTTTCCTCATTTTTAGACGTAATGTCGGCTTCAGCCAAAGTCATTAAATCTTCAATATCGTCTCCGGTATCGAACAGCAAACGACGTACGGCAGAGTCTGTAACAATTTCTTCAGAAAGGACAATCGGCCGCATGTGGAGATTTACCAATTTCTGAACGTATTTCATTTTTTCATTTTGAGGGAGTTTAAGCCGGTTGAAGATTTTAGCGACCATTCTTTCTCCCACGTGGTTGTGCCCGTAAAATGTCCATCCTTGTCCTTTAATGAATTTTTTGGTGACAGGTTTTGCAATAT
>JAEXFF010000165.1 GCA_023400335.1 Bacteroidota bacterium | reverse complement strand
AGTCGGTTTGGAAGGGGCTTTTGAAAATGAATTGAAAGGCATTCCGGGACGGAGTATGAAGCAGATGATGTCCGGTACGTGGGTACCGGTAACGGTAGAAGAACCTGTAGATGGAAATGATATTATTACTACGATCGATATTGATTACCAGGATATTGTACAAAACGCTTTAATGCGGCAGTTGGAAAAATTCGATGCGGACCGGGGAACAGCCATATTGATGGAAGTAGAAACGGGGGATGTCAAGGCAATTGCTAATTTAAAGCGGCAGTCTTCGGGAGGATATAGTGAAGAGTTTAATTATGCCATAGGGGATGCAGGGGAACCGGGATCTGTCATGAAAGCTGCTACGATGATTGCGATGCTGGAAGACGGACATGTGGAACCGGGTGATACAGTGGATTTAGGCGGAAAAGGAGAGTATGAGTTTTTTGATAAGACTTTGACAGACTCGGACGGGAAGAAACCGGGGAAGATTACTGTTCAGCATGTTTTTGAAATCTCTTCCAACGGAATCGCTAAGTTGGTAAATGATTTTTATAAGGATGAACCGGACCGGTTTGTAAACCGTTTGTGCGGGTTAGATCTGGATAAAAGGTTGGAGATACCGCTAAAAGGGGAGGGAGATCCCTATATTAAACATCCGGGGGATTCTACCTGGAGTGGAATTTCATTGCCCTGGATGAGTATCGGATATGAGGTAAAGCTTACTCCTTTACAGGTTCTTGCATTTTACAATGCAATTGCGAATAACGGTCAGCGGATGCGTCCCCGTTTTGTGAAAGAAATCCGGCACCGGGGGAAATTGGTAGAACAGTTTGATCCGGAAGAGGTGGGGGGAAGGATCTGCAGCCGGAGTACATTGAAAAAATTACAACGGATGCTGGAAGGAGTAGTGGAAAACGGGACGGCCCGGAAGATTTATACCGATAAATACCGGATTGCGGGCAAAACGGGAACAGCTCGTATCGCCACCGGGAAAAAAGGGTATCAGGTCCGGAAATACAGGGCCAGTTTTGTCGGCTATTTCCCGGCAGATCATCCTTTGTATTCTTGTATTGTCGTGATAGATGAACCTTCCTTATCCAAGGGATATTATGCCAGTTCCGTGTCCAGTCCGGTATTCCGGGAAATCGCCGACAAAGTGTATTCTATTGCTTATCGGCAGTATGGGGAAATAAAGGTGGAAGCTGACAAATCTTTACCGGTTTGTAAAAATGGATTGAAGGAGGATTTCCTGACGGTATTTGACGATTTGGACATCGGAATAGAAGGAAAAGCGGATGTCAGACAAAACGATTGGGTTTTGACTGCCAGTAATGAAGGCGAAAAGGTGGTGCTGAAACCCCGGCGGATTTCGAATTCTCAGGTGCCGAATGTAAAAGGGATGGGATTGAAAGATGCTTTGTATTTATTGGAAAATGCTGGTTTATCTGTAGGCGTAAGCGGGGCAGGGATGGTGATGTCCCAATCGCTTCAGCCCGGGACAGAGGTCCGTAATGGAAGTTATATTCATATTGAATTGAGATAAGGTTGGAAAAAAGGTAAGTGGCGGTGTTCGTAATTTGATATAATCATGAAACTGAAAGAATTATTAAAGGAGATCGATTGTAAACAGATCTGCGGGTCTGCGGCGATTGAGATACGGGAGGTACATTTTGATTCGAGGAAAGCCGGACAGGGGGATTTGTTTGTAGCTCAGAAAGGTGTAAATGCAGACGGACATTTATATATAGAAAAGGCTATTGGGGCCGGGGCTGTGGCGGTGGTATGCGAACGGTTACCGGAACGGCTTTATCCCGGAATATGTTATGTGTCAGTTGAGGATTCTGCTTCTGCTTTGGGAAAAATAATGTCGGCTTTTTTCGGCAATCCTTCACGGCAGTTGAAGCTGGTCGGAGTGACGGGTACAAACGGGAAAACGACTACGGCTACTTTATTGTATGAATTGGTCCGGTTAATGGGGAAAAAAGCCGGCTTATTATCGACTGTTTGTAATTATGTGGACGGGAAACAATATCCTTCTACGCATACGACACCTGATCCTTTAGAATTAAATCAGTATTTGCGGTGGATGGTGGACGCCGGCTGTGAGTACTGTTTTATGGAAGTAAGTTCACACGCCGTTCACCAGAAGCGGATTGCCGGATTGGATTTTGAAGGGGCAATTTTCTCCAATATTACACATGATCATCTGGATTATCACAAAACGTTCAAAGCATATATTGAAGCTAAAAAAGCTTTTTTTGACAACCTGAAAAAAGATGCCTTTGCTCTTACGAATGCCGATGATAAAAACGGGATGGTGATGTTGCAGAATACAGTTGCCCGGAAATATACTTATTCCTGCCGGACAATGGCTGATTTTAATGCCAGGGTGGTTGAGAAACACTTGGATGGTACTTTGTTACAATTGGACGGTCAGGAAGTATGGACAAAGTTTACAGGGGATTTTAATGCTTACAATCTGTTAGCTGTTTATGCATCTGCCTGCTTACTTCATTTGGAAAAAGATGAGATATTGCGTTGTATGAGTCTGTTGGTTCCGGTATCCGGGCGTTTTGAAACCATACTTTCACCCGAGGGGATTATGGCCATCGTAGATTATGCCCATACTCCGGATGCTATTGAAAATGTGTTGTCGACAATTAAAGGTTTAAAGGGGAAAAATAACAAAGTCATTACAGTGGTAGGAGCCGGAGGCGACCGTGATAAAACCAAACGGCCGGAAATGGCTGAGGCTGCCTGTCGTTTGAGCGACCGGGTTATCCTGACTTCGGACAATCCCCGGAGTGAAGATCCGACAGCTATTATTTCCGATATGCAGGCGGGTGTAAAGGACGAGTACCGGAGGAAGGTGATTGCCATTACTGACCGGAAAGAAGCTATCCGGACGGGGATACTGTTGGCATCGAAAGGAGATATTGTATTGATTGCCGGAAAAGGGCACGAGAATTATCAGGAAATCAAAGGGGTTAAACATCATTTTGACGATAAGGAAGTGGTAAAGGAAATTTTTGGATTGTGAGAAGATTTCTTCGGTTGAACTGAGTAAATTTTAGAATTATGTTATATTATCTTTTTAAATACCTCGATAAATTGGATTTCCCGGGGGCCGGTATATTTCAATATATCACTTTCCGTTCGGCTTGTGCTATTATTTTATCTTTGATTTTAGCTACTGTCATCGGGAAAAAAGTCATTAAGATACTGCAACGCCAACAAATTGGAGAGGACATCCGGGATTTAGGGCTGGAAGGACAGATGCAGAAGAAAGGGACACCGACGATGGGAGGGATCATCATTTTATTGTCTATATTAATACCGGTATTATTGTTTGCCCGTTTGGATAATATCTATATTCAGTTGATGATTATTTCTACGATCTGGCTGGGAGCAATTGGGTTTGCAGATGATTACATCAAAGTTTTCCGGCGGCATAAAGAAGGGTTAAAAGGACGTTTTAAAGTGATTGGACAGATTGGTCTGGGGTTAATTGTGGGGATTACATTATACGTCAGTGACGATGTGGTTGTCAGGGAAAAAGTCGCTGTCGGAAGTGCCGGTATGGTAACCAGTATGGTAGACGAAGGTTTCAGGGAGGAAAATGCGACCCGGATATTGGCCCGGGATGTGAAATCGACAAAGACGACTATTCCTTTTTTTAAAGATAACGAATTCGATTATGCCTGGTTTACTTCCTTTGCAGGAAAATATGCGGATGAATTGGGGTGGGTCGTATTTGTGTTCATCACTATATTGATTGTAACAGCGGTCTCTAACGGAGCCAATCTGACGGATGGCCTGGACGGTCTGGCGACCGGTACTTCTGCCATTGCCGGGGTTACACTGGGAATATTGGCTTATGTATCGGGAAATATGGTATATGCCGATTACCTGAATATTATGTATATTCCGCATTCGGGAGAGTTGGTCGTTTTCGGGGCTGCCTTTATCGGTGCAACTATCGGATTCCTGTGGTATAATTCTTTTCCGGCCCAGGTCTTTATGGGAGATACGGGAAGCTTGTCGTTAGGGGGGATTATTGCTGTATTTGCCATTATCTTACACAAGGAATTACTGATTCCTATTTTATGTGGAATTTTCCTGATGGAGAACTTGTCTGTTGTTATGCAAGTCAGCTATTTTAAGTATACGAAAAGAAAATATGGAGAAGGGCGCCGGGTTTTTTTGATGGCACCTTTGCATCACCATTTTCAGAAAAAAGGAATTCCCGAGCCTAAAATTGTAACCCGTTTCTGGATCGTGGGAATAATATTGGCGGTATTGACAATTGTAACTTTAAAAATGCGATAAAGGGACGGGAAATTCAGCGGAATTGTTATATTCAAATAGATTAAATAATACGAATTATGAAACTGGTCATTCTGGGAGGGGGTGAAAGCGGAACAGGAGCTGCTCTGCTGGGTAAAAAGCTCGGATATGAGATTTTTCTCTCCGATAAAAAAAATATAGACGAAGCTCATAAGGCAATTCTGGTAGCAGAAGCTATTCCATTTGAAGAAGGAATACATACGGAAGAACGGATTTTGGCTGCTGATCTGGTGGTAAAAAGTCCGGGAATACCCGATTCTGCTCCCCTGATTCAAAAAGTAAGGCAAAAAGGAATAGCAGTAATTTCCGAAATCGAATTTGCCGGCCGGCATTCCGATGCTGTTATGATTTGTATTACGGGCAGTAACGGGAAGACAACTACTACTTTACTGACCCATCATATTTTAGTGCAGGCGGGCAAAGATGCCGGTTTGGCTGGAAATGTGGGGCATAGCCTGGCCGCTCAGGTTGCAGAGAAGGCACATCCGTTATATGTAGTCGAATTGTCTAGTTTTCAGTTGGACGGTATGTATCATTTTAAGGCAGATACGGCTATTATCACTAATATTACTCCCGATCATCTGGACCGTTATGATCATAAATTTGAAAATTATGTGGACTCGAAATTCCGTATTTTGAATAATATGGATGGAGCAGGATTATTTATTTACGGTTATGATTGTGAGGTAGTCCGTCGCCGGGTGGCAGACCGGAAAATCCTTTCACAGCCGGTTCCTTTTACCTATGGAAAAGAGGCCGGCATACAACCGGCGGAGCAGGAGGCTTGTGCTTATATGGAGGGAGATACTATTGTTGTAAAACTGGACGGAAAGATTTTCCGTATCGGTAAAGATGAAGTCAGTATAAAAGGACGTCATAACGTATATAATGCCATGGCAGCTATTCTGGCTTGTATGCATGCGGGAGTGAGTCCTGAGGCTATTGCGGAAGGGTTGAGAAGTTTTCCCCAGGTAGAGCACCGTTTGGAGACAGTAGCTCTTATAGAGGGGGTCACTTACATTAACGATTCGAAAGCGACCAATGTTGATTCAGCCTGGTATGCGCTGGATAGTATGACT
>JAEXFF010000161.1 GCA_023400335.1 Bacteroidota bacterium | reverse complement strand
TCTCCGTACTCATACCGATATGCGCTTCATAAATTAAAGGATTTTTCTCTTTGCGACGAAATTTATGTTCCCAGCTATAAGTTTCAGACGGACTCCATACCTCCGCCGAAAACAGTTTCGTCTCTTCATCCTGCACGGCACGCCTCACATGGCTAGGCAAACGTTCTCCGCATCCTCCTTCCCACTCTACCCACAAACGGTATTTCATCCCGTGCCGAAGTTTCTCCAAAGCTAACTTCAACTCCCAATTACCGTTTTCGATCCGCTGCAACCGATATTCTTCCTCTTTCTTCCAACCGGAAAAATCTCCAATCAGATAAATCGCAGTAGCAGCCGGTGCCCATTCCCGGAAAATCCAATTCTTTCCGGTATTATGAAGTCCGTAATAAAGATAGGAATTAAAAACATCTGCCAACTTCTTCTTCCCTTCAGTAAATCCAAGTTCCCGCATTATAAAATTCTCATACCGCTTCCGGATTGTATACCTGAAAGGTTCTAATAAAGGGTCTTTATCTGCAAAGCTGCAATTTCTATCCATCATATCCTGCTCAATTTATCTATTAACCAACAGCCTATATCCAAAGTTTTTTATATCCTTTATTCTTACTTAAATAATTTAATAACCATGTCCCACTTTAGAAAGCTACTATCCAACTACAAAAGTAACACAATTTTAAAGCACTTGTTCGTTTTGAATAAGGAATTTACATATTAATATACGCATACGTTTTATATATAGAGATTGTTACATATTTTTTATTTAATTATCTCCATTTCTGCGTTTGATTTCAGACAGCTTTTCCTGCAAAAATCCCGAACAAAAATACTCCACAGAGTTGGTCCTTTCGAAAATAAATAAAAAAATCCTTATTTACAATTTTTTATTAATTTTTATTTATTCTTGGATAAGTATAAAAGAAAAATGCCTGAAATGCTGTAAACATTTCAGGCATCTGATTTAAAATTACCGAACGATTTAAATCCGGTTTATGCTATCGGCTATTCAAATGAATTATCTATCAGCATAGGCGGAGCCGTAGGTGGCATAATCTGAACAGAAGCAGTTCGTGCGCCCGTTACCTTCGGAGTATTATCAACATTTACATCCCTTGCCAAAAAGTCTTCAAAGGAATAAGTCTCTCCAGCCAGTGATTTGATACGTTTTACAATCAATTCCCGGGAAGGTGCATTAAAATAAAAACGATTATCGATCATGCAACTAATCAATTCCGAACGCCATACCCCATGTAAATAACCACTTCCTCCTTCGTAGAGTCCTACCTTAGGATAATCATTCAAACCGATAAAGTGCTGCCAGAGTACATTATTTTTATTGGCAATCAAATTTAAACTCATCGGTACAGGCCAACTATGACCGGAAATATAAGAGTTAGGGTAATAGCCTTCACTTGATTAATATTCATCTCCCATCTTTCCAAAACAATGGCCTCCGCCTTCATGTACCACCGTATTTGTCCAATCTCCCTTATTCAAACCTGTACCTTCATACCCTCCGGACCAATAGAGAGGAGCTCCTCCTTTTGCAATCGGACATATACAATAAGCCCGTCCGGTAGACCAGGACCAGCACATACCTCCATACCGTTCGTCATTCACAACGACGATAATGGCTATCTTATCTATGGTTGTCTGTCCCTTTACAATATCCGGACAATACTGCTGTACAAAATTGAATACAGTATTATGGTCACATTTCATATCACTATAACTGTCATTCCAACCGGCACCGAAGAAAGTATCCTTCATGTCCCCTGTCGAAGTATTATCAGCTCCTTCTTCTGCAGAAACGGCAACAATTTTATAGACATTGAAATAATCCTGATAAGTCTTATAAGGTTCCGTATTAAAGATAGCCTTAATGGCTTTATCCAGACTTTCATTATAAAATCCGTTTTGTTTTTTCATCGACTCTATCGTAAATCCGTCTCCGACAAACACTATTGTAACCGGTTTCTGTGTCCTGTTCACCATATAAGGAATGACGTCCCCGTGTTTATAATACAACTGTTCTTCTACCACTTCCCCAACCAATACTTTTCCGGTAGTCCAGTCGGATACCGAAATTCCTGTTAATTCCAAACGTTCTTTTCCGGCAGTCAGGTTTAAAACATAGTGTTTACCGCTCTCAAATTCCTTAGCCAGCGTAAGCCTCAATTCCTGACCATTTATCGACAAAGTAAGTAAAGGATCAGTTGCAGAAACACTTTGGGGCACAATGATCACGTCATAAGTACTCCGATATCCTTCGGTTACCTTACCCGCTTTTCCTAAAGAAATAGCTGTCCGGGTACCGGAAGCTTTCCCCAAAGTACCCGTATTCAAATCAATCGATACAGCAGGTAAAGCATTAATTTTAAAACTTGAAATGGATTCCGTACCGGTAAATTGAGTACTGTATTTTACATTTACCGTCAACTGGGTCATTTTATGATCCAATGAAAAACTGACAGGAGCATTTTCCGTTGTCTTCACCCCAACTGTACTTCCATACAGGAAGTCATTTACCTGCATCTTGTCAGTAGTAGACTGATCGGAAGAAACGGTAAATACAAATTTTGCAGGATCGGAAACGGTCTTCGCATAAGGATAATATCCGACTATTTTATCTTTGGTACCGACTTCATCGGAAGTCCAGTACATGGAGTGCTCAGCTACCCATTCAGAGCCGCTCCAGCGGTTTTTCACATTATAAGACAGATCCGCAGTTTGTATAGATTGTCCCTCAGGACTTACAAATACGCCTATTTCATCATTTGTATCGAAGGTATACCCTTCGTTTCCCTGGGTTACACGGGTTTCATTTACACCCACATTAATCCGCAATTCGGAACTTTGTGGCTGATTTTCCATTTCCTGGGTACATCCGGCCAACAATAAAGCAATGCCCCAAATGATCTTATTTTTGTTCATATAATTTACTGCATTCATTTTCTATTTATTTCTACTCATCCAGCGTTCCCGCTTTCTCAATCCGTTTCTACATTCTCATTTCCTCCCGGTTCCCAGTCGGAAATCTTTATGTCAACCGTCTTTAAAGGATCTAACTCTTTTTCTACTTTCACCTCTAAAATATATTGTTTTCCTCTTTCACTTTGTAAATCCCCGGTAAGATTATATTCAAAGGTATGGATTTCTCCTCCTCCGATATTCACCTCTACCTGTAAAAACTTAGCTGCGGCTATCGTCTGGGGAACAACAATCAATTCTATACTCTGCTTATCTGCCGTCTTATAATAAGGAATCATATCGTTCCCTTTTCCATCAGACGCTGTCACATCTCCTGTATTTAAATCACAAGTAGCAGTCGTCTGTAAACCCATAAATTTTACTCCGCTAATGGTATATATGTCCTTGACGGATTCCTCCATTTTAATACTCAGACTGATTTTAGATAAAGCGTGCTGAAAAGAGAGAGACAACAGACCGTCATTTCCGGCTTTCTGTCCGCTGGTGTTTGCCCAGAGGAAGTCGCTGGCCACTCCACTCTCTTCCTGACTTTGATCGGTTTTTACCGAAACCGGCCATTTCGTCACGTCCGCCCCGGATGGAGCAGAGATCCAGGGATAATAAGCATAAGCATCGACCGTAGTGGCGGCATCCTTCCAATACATTGTGGAAGCAGCTTTCCAGTTCTTTGCATCACTTTCCAAAGTATTCTTTACGTTGTCTACCTGATTTCCGCTCACAGAAACGAGCCGGGCTTTGGTCCCCGCACTTTCCCGGTTTACCACAAATAAACCCACACTCTGCCCTGCTTCAAATTTTTCACTCATTTCTCCCCGAGCCTGAATACCGGATACAGAAATTTTCATTTCTATTTTCTCAACGGGGGGAGTAGGCGGCTCAGGGGTAGGATCATCCCCATTTCCACTTCCACCACAAGCCCAAAACATTCCTGCAAATAGTCCTGTATATAATAATATTGATTTCATATCTTTTTTTATCAGTTTGTTATTTCACCTCACTACCTTTTGATAAAAAAGTAGATTTTAAGCCATTTTCAGTCGTATACTCCATCTGAAGATTGTATTCCTCCCCCGCTTTAAAAACGGCAGTTTCCTTCAAATTATATTTAAATAATCTTTTATTTTGCTGATCCTGAATAGTAACAGACAATAATTCTCCCGCTTCCACCGATTGTGGAATCAGAATTACTTCTGCTGTATTTTTTACACCGGAAGTATAATAAGGGATAATGAGTTGCGCCTCTCCTGTAACCCCGTTTATTTCTCCGGTATTCATATTAAATGTAGCCGCTGTTTTCAATCTGCTGATTTCCATAGAAACAATCTGAGCCCCATTGGTGATTCCGTTTCCTGTAATACGGATATTGAGTTTTGCAAAACAATGTTTAAATCTCAATGTCAGGCGACCTTCGTCAGTGGCAAAGGAAACCCCGTTGGTTTTGGCCCATAGAAAATCGCTCCCCCGGATAGCACTTGCCTGACTCTGGTCCGCAGATACTTCCACCGGCCAGGCAGTTATATCTGCATTGCCGGGAGTCGTTTTCCAGGGATAATAAGCATAGGCATCCACTATTGTATTCTTATCTTTCCAGGTTAAGAGGGAATTGCCATCCCAGTTCCCGTCAGCTCCCAGTGTCACTTTTATATTATCCAACCAGTTCCCTGTCAATCCGGCAAGTGAAGCTGGTATATTCTCCGTTTTCCGGTTAACGACATAAATTCCGATCGCGTCTCCCGTGGCAAATTGGGTTTCCACGCCGGCGCGGGTTTCGATCCCGTTTGTCACGACTTGCATCAACGGTTGAGAGGGGTCTTCCGTTACACTACTTTCCTCGCTGCAAGCGCCAAGAAGTAAAGTGCCAACCAAAAACAAAGTAACTCCCCATTTGTTTTTCAGCTTTTGTTTCATACTCTTTGATTAAAATTATTTTTTAAGAAATAAAATTGCATTTTCTATCTGTATTATGACAAACTTAGAGATTTTGTTACGATAAATAAGGAAGAATTGTGTTAAAAAGAAAAACAGGGGGATTTTTCCCCTCTTTTACCTCCAACATACTATTCGGGACAGAAATCGAGTAATTCTATTCACATCTCCCTGAAATTTCCCGGTCCACTTATTTATGAAACGACTTCAATCAGTTGTTTATCCGATAAATTTTATAGCCTTTATTTTAAATTACTGTATCCCTGAGCCGAACAAACTTACTTTTTCCTCAGTAAATTATATATAAAGGAAAACCTTGACCTTCAAACCTTCCTTCCCTTTCAACCGGCCCGGACCTTTCTATTCCATTTTAATCCTCCGGGCCTGTATGCAAACTCCTCAAGTTTTCTTCCAGTCGGATTTCCAAAGTTAAGATATTTTAATTTACAACAAAAGAATGAAAACCGGTATTTCCAGAAATAATTGTCCGATTAGGAAAAACCTTCCTAAAAATGAGCCTTACTGTTTTAAAACAACAAATTCACAGAATTAATTGAGCAGGATTTTCGACATTAGCCGTTTTCTCTTTATTTTTGTAATTCAAATTTAAAAGAGGAAGAGGAAGTGATATATCCGGATAATTTTGAAAGTAAAATAAAATTCGATAAAATACGGCATCTTATCAGCCGGAATTGCCGAAGTGAAATGGGTAAAGCTTTGGTGGAACAGATGTGCTTTTCCGATAATAAAGAACAGATCGAGGAGGCACAAAAAGAAACTGCTGAATTTATGCAGATCATGCGGGAAGAAGAATTTCCGGACAATCATTATACGGATGCCCGTCCTTTTTTATCAAAAATACGGATAGAAGGACTGTTTCTGGATATTCCTGAATTAATTGCATTAAAAAATTCCCTGGAATCCCTGCATGCGATTATCCGCTTTTTCCAGGGGAAAACGGAAATTTATCCGATACTGACTTCCAAAGCGGGACAGATACAACTTTTCCCCTATGTATTACAACGTTTAGATTCAATCGTCTCCAAACACGGAACCATAAAAGACAATGCTTCTTCCGAACTGGGGGAAATACGGCGTCAACTATTAAAAAAGCAATCCGGTATTTCCCGCCGTATGCAAGCCTTATTGCAGGACGCTCAAACAGAGGGGTGGGCAGAAAAAGACGCTGCCATCGCGATCCGGGACGGACGTATGGTGATCCCGGTACCGGCTGCCTACAAACGCCGGATTAACGGAATCGTACACGACGAGTCGGCTACGGGAAAAACCTCTTATATCGAACCGACTGAAATCATCGAGACCAACAATGAAATAAGGGAATTGCAATTGGAAGAAAAAAGGGAAATCACCCGCATCTTACGAAAATTTGCAGACGATATCCGCCCCTATATCGACGACCTTATTCCCGCTTATGCTTTCTTAGCTTTCGTAGATTACGTAAAAGCAAAAGCCCTGTTCGGCATAGAAATCAATGCTATTCATCCGGTTTTTACCGCTGAGCCGGAAATGCTCTGGTATGAAGCCAGACATCCCCTTTTATACCTGGCATTCAAAAATACGGACAAAACGCTGGTTCCTCTCCGGATCGAAATCAACGAAGAACAACGTATTATCCTGATTTCCGGTCCGAATGCCGGAGGAAAATCGGTATGCTTACAGACAGCCGGTTTACTGCAATATATGTTTCAATGCGGGTTACCCGTACCGGTAAGCGAAGCCAGCCGGTTTGGTATCTTCAAAAAAATATTAATCGATATCGGAGATGAGCAGTCTTTGGAAAACGACTTGAGTACTTACAGTTCCCATCTGATTAATATGAAAAACTTCGTAAAATACGGAGACAACAACACCCTTATTTTGATCGATGAATTCGGAACGGGTACAGAACCCATGTTAGGGGGCGCCATTGCTGAGGCAATCCTTCACGCGCTAAATGAACATCGCGTCAAAGGGGTAATTACGACTCACTATACCAATCTGAAACATTTTGCTTCTGCTACTCCGGGAATAGAAAACGGAGCTATGCTTTACGACAACCACCGGATGATGCCTTTGTTCCAACTGGAAATCGGGAAACCCGGTTCCTCCTTTGCATTTGAAATCGCACAAAAAATCGGTCTTCCCAAAGATATCCTGGAAGAAGCTGCCTCTAAAGTAGGGGAAGAACATATCAATTACGACAAGCATTTGAAAGACATAGCACGGGATAAACGGTATTGGGAAGAAAAACGGAGAAAAATTCACGAAAACGAAAAACGGCTAGATGAAGTAGTCGAAAAATACAGCCACGAACTCCAGGAAGCTTCCCGTTTACGGAAAGAAATCATCAAAGAAGCACAGGAAAAAGCAAATGAATTATTAACAGAAGCCAATAAAACGATCGAGAACACGATACGGGAGATAAAAGAAAGTCAGGCAGACAAAGAAAAAACCCGGAAAATCCGGGAGCAACTGGAAGCCCAAAAACAAAAATTAGTTCAGGAAGAAGAGGAAGAAGAACGCCTGAAACGGAAAATAGAAAAAATCAAAAAACGGGAAAACAGAAAAAAAGGAGAGGCTAAGAAAAATTCAACTGTTCTTTCCGACACCTCAGCTGAAATCCGGTTTCAGAAAGGAGATTTCGTAAAACTTCCCAATCAGGCAGTCGGAGAAATTCTGGAAATAAAGGATAAAAGCGCGACTATCGCTTTGGGGAATATCCGGACAACTGTAAACCCCGGCAAATTACAAAAAGTGTCCGCCAATCAGGTAAAAAAACAGACCCGTACCCTGTCTCCTTCTGTTTATCCGGATTTCAGAGAAAATATGAGTCAAAAACGACTCTTGTTTAAACCGGAAATCGATGTCAGGGGAATGCGCGGAGACGAAGCTTTGCAAAAAGTAACAGACTTTATAGATGAAGCCGTGATGCTCGATGCTAAAAACCTGCGTATTTTGCACGGGACAGGTACCGGTGCCTTGAGGCAGATCATCCGCCAGTTTTTAAGCACAAACCCTGTTGTCGGCTCATACGCTGACGAGCAAATACAACTGGGAGGTGCTGGTATCACCGTCGTTAAACTGGATATTTAAAACCATTGTAACATGAGTATACTCCTTTTGAACACCGCCTATTTTCCGCCCATACAATATTTTTCCGAAATAAAACGGCACGAACAGCTTTGTATTGAACAATATGAAAACTATGGAAAACAAAGTTACCGGAACCGCTGTATAATTCAATCCGCTAACGGAGCAATACCCCTGGTCGTACCGGTAAGAAAAACAGGAGAAATTAAATTTCTGACAAAAGAAGCCCGGATCGACTATTCCTGTAAATGGCAAAAATTACATTTCAAAAGCATAGAATCAGCTTATAAAAATTCTCCTTTTTACGATTATTATATTGAAGACTTGCTCGGCTTTTTCGAACACCAGGAAAAATACCTGCTGGATTTGAATAATCAAATACTGCTGACTTTTCTCTCTCTGTTAGATTTAAAAAGGGAAATACATAGCACGCCTGATTATATAACCGACACTACCGGCTTCTGTGATTACCGGGAAATTATCCATCCTAAACCGAGTCGCCGGAAAGCAATGGATACTGATTTCAGGGGTCGTCCTTACACTCAAACCTTTAACGACCGATTTCCTTTTATGCCTAATTTAAGTATACTCGATCTCTTGTTTAATACGGGTCCGGAAGCTTCTGATTACCTTTAGTCCTCTATAGAAAAATAGCCAACACCTTTTCCCCCTCCGCATCTGCCCCTTTTCTTCTCTTACAATAAACGGAAATCAAACCGGAAATACCACTATCCTGAATCATCCCTCCCTTATACCTTTGAGCCTTTGAACGTCTAACATCTTTCAACTAAAAATTCCGCCCTGTATCCCACCACAAACGCGATCCTCCGTCATCTTCTGTCCCTAAAGCCGCACACAGGGCCTGATACAAACCAAGATCAGCATCCTGCAGGCTAACCGGAAAATTCAACCGCCGGATCATTATTTCCGTATCGATAGAAGCATTTTTGCTATTATTGTATTTAACAGGGAAAAGCCGAGGATATCCTGTACGTCTTTGTTCCGCCCAGGCTTCACAGCCTTCGGGGAAAATAGCGATCCATTTTTGAGTAATAATTTTTTCCAATTTCACTTCAGCAGTATCCTCTGGTTTCCAGCGGGGAGAAACAAGGCAGCGTGCTGCAATATTATTGGAAGGCGTATAAACATCTTCATAATCAGCTCCTATTCTGTCGCTTTCCAAATAAATCTCTGCATCCGGTACTCTCCATTGGGAAAAAGAAATTTTTACCCCTTTTTTGTAACAAGCCTCTGCGCTCTCTTCCGACCATCCCCTTAAAGCTGCTTCTGCCCGAAGAAACCACATTTCGGCAGCGGTCATTAAAATCGGAGCTGTCGACTGAGTTACGTATAAACGGGAATGAGAAGCATAATAAGTATGGGAAAAAAGAGTTCCCTGCCGGATTCCCCTGTATTGTCCTTTCAGAGAAATAACAACGGAATCTTTTCCAAGGTGATCGGGTAATATCACATCCTCCGGACAAGGAATGAAATATTTTTCAAGGCGGGGATCCTGATATCCGTTCAAAATGGATTCCATGGAAGCATTCATGAAAGCTTCCCCCCAGACTTTATTAATCTCTCCCAAAGGATTTGTATACCCTTCCCGGGTAGAAACAGCAACTACATCTCCGGGGTTTTCCAATACTCCATATTCATTTTCCAAAGCTTTCTCACATTCTTTACGGGCCTTTTCAGGGTCTGCCATGGAAAGGCGGACGGCCAGGCGGAGCCGGAGAGAATTGGCCATTCTGATCCAACTTTCACAACTTCCATCCGTTAGCAGGTCAAATTTGGCAAACCGGCATTCCCCGGGATTTTCTGCTATATAACAGGATAATAAACTTACGGCAGTATCCAGATCCCTGAAAAAAGCATAATAAGCTTCCTGTTGCGTATCAGGTTTATAAGCAGTTCCCCCTTCTCCGAAATGAGTGTAAACAATAGGACCATAATAATCCGACACTCTATGCATAAGGAATACTTTTAATATTTTTGTAACAGCATAAAAATCGGGAAAACTATCCCGGCAGCTGTCTTCCAGTTTTTTGATCTGGGGGAAAATATAAGCATAGGTATTTTCCCAAAATGTACCATTCCAACCGTCTTGCAGATTATAGTCCGAATTGTGGCTTCCTCCATTGAGCGGTTTATAATCGTGCATATACCCACTAAACATATCTGCACTCAGATTTTGCATAATCTGATAAGGCCAGTTTTTCCCTTTACCAAAATCATAATTGAAATAAATACCCTGCTGAATCGTCCCCAACGGAAAACCCAGCTGATTGAAATCTATCCGCATATCTTCATCCGTCATCCCGGCTTTATCCTGATTCATTTCCCGGAATCTTCCGGTACAAGCTACGCAAATGCTTATTATAATATATAAATAAAACCTATACATATTTTTAAAAAGTACAACGGACATAAAACCCTATACTCCGGGTAGTAGGCATTCCATAAGAATCGATCGCCTGATTGTCATTTCCGGTAGAAAGGACCAAATCCGGATCGAAAGGAGCCTTTTTATAGATAAAAAATAAATTCCGGGCGATAACTGAAAAATAAACATTCCGGAAACAACCGGTCTTTTCCATCCATTTCTCCGGCAAAGAATAGGTCAAAGAAAGTTCTCTCAAACGAATGTTGGTAGCATCATAAATATAATACTCCGTAACTCCGGCCCGTCCTCCGACGACTAATTTGTAAAATTCTTTTACTTTAGGGATTCTCTTGCCTTCCAGCTCTACATATCCTTTATCCCGGTCTTTAGCCGTAGCTTTCGTCACTCCGAACATATCGAGATCAGCCTGAGTCTGAGACAGCACCTTTCCTCCTACCCGGCTATCCAACAGCACATACAGTGACAATCCTTTCCAGCTCCATGTATTTTGCCATCCCAAGGTATAACGGGGATTAGCATTACCGACCTTAACGGTATTCCCCTCTCCGTACACTTTGGGCAAACCAGCTTTTTCCCCCTCTGTCTCATATAGAATCTCCCCTTTTTCATCCCGGAGGAAAGCTTTTCCGTATATATCCCCGAAAGATCCGCCTTTTACCAGTTTTAAGGCATAACTGGAAGAAAAACCGGAGGGCCCGTATATAAATACCGGAAGTTCTTCCTGTAAACGCAATACCTTATTCCGGTTCATGGCATAATTTATCCCCGTTCTCCAGCTGAAATCCTTCTTATTTAAAATCCAGGACTCCACACTCAATTCTATCCCTTTGTTCCTGATATTTCCGGCATTTACATAACGGTATGCGTATGTATCACCGGTTTTGGCAGGAAGTTTAAAAAACTGATTCCGGGTATGACTGATATACCAGGTAAAACTGAAATTCAGGCGATTCTTAAAAAACTTCCATTCTGTTCCGGCTTCGAAAGAAGTATTCATCTCTGGTTTCATATCTTCGAATGGAGCTGCATCCGGCAGCTGTACTTCCCCTC
>JAEXFF010000094.1 GCA_023400335.1 Bacteroidota bacterium | reverse complement strand
CCTATAAGCCTTCAGAAGTATACAGAGATTACCTCCGGATTTTAATTAAGCAGGAAAAAGGATTATTGGAATACGAGGATTACCGTCAGGCTTTATTGGGATGGGTAGAAGCATATAGCAATAACGGACTTTCCGGAAACACTGATTTTGAAATTTTGCTGGCAGAATTGGAATGCATACACCATTCGGTTGCCCGTCCACAACTTGCAGAGTTCCTGACAGATCATTATATTTCTGATTACGTCAGTCGGAAGGGGATTGAATGTTTGGAACAGTTATTGCCTTACTATGAAGCAAAAGTAAAAAATCCGGAAAAAAGAGAACGTTTCAGACAGTTATGTGAAAAGTGGCGAAAAAAAGCTTCCGGGGCGCCTGCTTTTGATTTTAATTGTATAAATGCTGATTCAGTTGATATCCGGCTCAGGGATTTCAGGGGAAAATTTGTATACCTGTGTTTTTGGAATACGTCTTGTGCTTCTTCCGTCAAAAGTTTGCTTTCCCTGAAAGAAATGGAGCGGAAATGGAAAAATAAACCTATTTGTTTTATCGGTATTTCTACGGATCAGGAAGAAAAGGTTTGGAAGAAATTTATGGTTCTTCATGAGATACACGGTATTCAACTGTTTGGAAAAGACGTTATGCAACAAATTGATTTTTATCAGGCCCGTCAATTGCCTTATTTTGTCCTCATTGATCCTGAAGGAAAGATTGTAAAAGCAGATATGACTTCTCCGGCAGATCCGGCTACTGCCCGTCTTTTACAGCAAGTTCTGTAAGTTGTTGGAATTTAAAAGAGTTTTGAGGGAATATGTTGTATCTTCAGAAAGAATACTTTGTTAATTGCTGAAAAAAGCCGTCCTTTGCAGAAAAATAAGAAGAGTCTTAAATTGTAAATGCCCGGAAAGCCACAATGTCAGTGAAAGGCAAATCTTTAAAAATAAGCTGTCTGCAAAATCTGATTGAAAGGGGATAACTGATTTTAAAATAAAGAAAATGAATACAATTCGTTTCTGGATTCGGAATTCACGTTCTAATGCGTTGCCGCAGAGTTTAATGCCGGCTTTATTAGCTGTTGTCATGGCTTTCCGTCAGCCGGGTTTTTCTGTGGGCTTGTCCGTTTTAGCTGTATTGGGCGTAGCTCTGGGACATTTGGGCTTAAATTTATGGGATGATTATTTTGATTATCGAAGAAAGGAGACGGCTTATCGGGATAAAATGGCCCGGGCTGGCATACGGGCCCGTATTGCTAAATGTAGTTATCTGACTTCCGGCGCCGCTACAGTCCGGCAATTGCGGAATGCTTGCATGGTATTTTGTCTGTTGGCGTCCGTTATTGGTATTGTGCTGTTTTTCAAAAGAGGAGAGGTTATTTTCTATATAGGTCTGATTGCCGCTTTTTTGGGACTTTCCTATTCCGGTAATCCCTTGCGTTTGAGTTATAGGGGATTGGGTGAGTTACAGGTCGGATTTATGTTCGGTCCTTTATTGATGGCAGGTGTTTATTATTCTGCCTGCGGACAATTGGATATTTCTGTTATTCTGGTATCTGTACCGATAGGATTACTGGTAGCAAATATTCTGTATACTCATTCTATAATGGACTTTGAACCGGACAAACAAGCCGGTAAAATGACTTTGGCCGTATTGTTGAATAATAAAAAGGCGATGTTGTGGATCTTAACCGGTTTCCTGTTTTTGCCTTTCGGGTTTATCATCTTTGGGATTATGACTTTTTGTCTGCCACTTTACTATTGGTGGGTGATGTTGGTGTTTCCTATGGCTTTTGGGTTATTTTACTTCATGTTACAATATATACGTTGTCCGGGTAAAGAAATTAACCGTTATTTTTGGATGGGGCCGATGAACAATTGGGAAAGAATAAAAGGGGCGGGAATTGAATGGTTTATGATTCGATGGTATTTGGCCCGTAATTTGCTTTCTTTCTTTTGTCTGGTTATTCTGATATTGAATGTGGTATATAAAGTATAGCTGCTTCGGTAGGTATTTATAGCCGGCTGGCATTTCATTGGGAATGGATGTATGGGAAAAATTAGCCGCTTTTTATCGGCTAAAATAAAAAGGATTTAAAAATATGGGACGATTAATGTATCTTTCTTCCTGGTTTTTCCGGGCTAAATTTGGAAAAGTAAAAAAGCCTTTACAGACCGTTTTGTTTATTTCGGATCAATGTAATTTGGCTTGCCGGCATTGTAGTATTTACCGGAAAGAACATCCGCATATTAAAACATACGGACAGATACAGGAGGAACTTGCGTATTCTTTTGCTCAAGGGGCCCGGTTTGTAGATTTTGAGGGAGGAGAACCTATGATTTGGAAAGACGGGGAAAAAGATATTAATGATTTAGTGAGATTAGCCCGGAAAATTGGATTTTTTTCTGTCACAGTCACTACAAATGCCCAGATCCCTTTTAAAGGATGTGAAGCGGATTCGATATGGGTCAGTTTGGATGGTATTGGAAAATATCACGATCAGATCCGTGGAGAAGGTACTTTTGCCCGTTTGATTAAAAATATCAGTGAATGCGGTCATCCGGCCTTAAGTGTCAACATGGTTGTAAATCGGCTGAATCATCCTTCTGTCAGGGAAACGATAGAATTTGTGCGGAGTAATCCTTATATTCAGTTAATATCAATAAATTTTCATACCCCTTTTGAAGGGACGGAGAACTTAATGGTAAACTGGGGAGTACGGGCAGAGATTATAGATGAAGTGATACGGTTAAAGAAAGCCGGTTACCCCATTATGAATTCTGTATCAGGCCTGCGCTTAATGCGGCATAATCATTTCCGGAAACAATGTTGGGTATCTAATTTTATTTTACCCGATGGGCAAAGATTGGCAGAATGTCAGGGAAAAGCGGCGGGCCTTTGCGATCGCTGTGGTTTTTGTATGGCAGGAGAAATGAGAAGCCTGCTGGATTTAAAGTTCGATACCATCCGGGCCGGTTTGAAATTAAGGGTAAAGTAGAAATGATATCGGTAATGGAGTAGTTAAAATTTTCTTTTCGGACGGCAGTAGCCTTGTTCGGCTTTGGAGGGAAGAGTTGGTTTAAAATCATTTAAACCAACTGTTTACATCTTCAAAATTGAGAATATGAATGATACTTTTTCCGTCGGCCGTATAATTGTGATGTTGACAGGCAAATAAATTATCAAAAATGTCATTCATTTCAGCCGCTGTTAAAAGGGTATTATAAGGAATTGCAGTCGCTTTTGCCAAAGCAAGAGCAATACGTTCCTTCATTTTCTGTTTAATCTCGCCTTCTGTATTTTTATAATGATCGATTAATTGGATCAGGACCTCCTTTGCTCTCGAGCAGGAAAGGTCCGGAGGAGTCGCATAAATCGCATAACAATTTTTCCCGAATTCACTCAATTCGAATCCCAGGTATTCCAAATCGCCATTGATTTCCTGAATAAGCGCGAAGTCCCCTGCCGAGAGTTCCAGCGTTTCGGGAAATAAATTTTTTTGTCCGGCTACTTTTTCTGTACAAAGGTTATGGGTATATTGTTCAAATAGAATTCGTTCGTGAGCTCTTTTCTGATCGATAAACATTAAACCGGAATGAACAGGAGTGACAATATAACGTCCTTTCATTTGTATAAAGGCGGTATGGTTCGGGGTTATTTCTTCCGGAATGTCCATGCCTGTAAGCGTCATCTGCTGGTTTTCCTGTTTCTCTTTCAGGTTTTCGAAAAGAGATTCCCAGTTTGCGGGTACCTTTTCTTTCGTATGAACGGAAGAAGAAGTCACCGGTTTTTCAAAATCCGACTCTTCGATACTGATACCTGATTTGTAATTGAACGGATTATAATTCGGATTGTAATTAATTTTAGGAACATAAGGAGCAGGAGAGGGAGTTGGGGGATTGTACCCGATATCGCCTTCTTTGTCAAAGTCTAAGGGGGGGGTGATATTGAATTTCCCCAAAGCTTCTTTTACTCCGGCTAATAATATCTGAAAAAAGTCAGATTCGTTCTGAAATTTTATTTCGGTTTTTGTCGGATGAATATTTACGTCTATTTGTGCCGGTTGAACGGTGAAATAAAGGAAATAGGACGGGATACTGTCTGCGCTGATCAGACCGGAATAAGCTTCCATGACCGCTTTGTGAAAAAAGTTATGTTTCATAAAACGGTTATTGACAAAGAAATATTGTTCTCCGTAAGTTTTTTTGGCATGTTCCGGACTACACACAAATCCCTTTATCGAAATGAGCTCCGTATCGCAATTGATATTGAGTAAGCGGGTATTGATACTTTTCCCGAAGACATTTACAATGCGTTGTCTTAATCCGCTGACAGGCAGGTTATAAATTTCATTTCCGTTGTTTATCAGGGAAAAAGTAATACCGGGATAAGTGAGGGATAATCGGAGGAATTCATTAATGACATTGCGTAGTTCTGTCGTATCAGACTTTAAAAATTTCCGCCGGGCGGGAATATTAAAGAAAAGATTTTTTACGCAGATGTTTGTACCATAAGGTGTATTGATAGATTCCTGTGATTTTAATTCGGAAGCTGATATATGCACATAGCTTCCCAGTTCGTCTTCCTGGCGGCGGGTTTTTAATTCTATTTCAGCAACAGAAGCGATAGAAGGGAGTGCTTCTCCCCTGAACCCCAGAGTATGTATATTAAATAAATCCTGAGCACAGGCTATTTTAGAAGTGGCATGCCTTTCGAAAGCCATACGGGCATCCATAGGCGACATGCCTTTTCCGTTATCAATAACCTGGATAATAGCTTTTCCTACATTTTTCAATATCACTTGAATATGATCGGCACCGGCGTCGATCGCATTCTCCATCAATTCTTTCACGACAGAAGCCGGTCGTTGTACAACTTCTCCGGCAGCAATCTGATTAGCGACGGAATCGGGTAATAACTGTATAATATCTGACATAAAATAAATAGCTGTTAAAATGACCGGAGATTTATAATCCTAAAAATTTTAAATCTCCTTCGGAATAACGCATGACTAAATAAAGAATAATTAAAAAAACGGCAATCAGGATCAGGAATAGACGCACGGCGTATCTTCCGTTGTAGCCTCTACGGTTAGCTTTCCGTTTTTCATAAATTTCTGTAAAACGTCCCCTTACATTGGGAATGTAAGTATCTTTATCTTTTTCGTCAATGCCTAATTCTGCTTTGATTCTCTTTTCACGTTCTTCTCTTTCTTCTTTTTCAGGATCCCAGTAGCGGGGTTTTATATGAAACGTCCGCCGGTCCTGTCTTTCAAACATTCGTGACATAGGGTATTAATTTTATGTTCGGTCAAGCTTCTTTACCAGGTTTTACGAACGTTTGGAATTTTAGTGCCCGTTTCCCTTTTGGTTCTGCTTTTATGAACGTTTATTTCTTCAATTAAAAATGAACAGTTTTTTAAACCTGAATATTATGCTGTTTTCTTTTCTTTTTTACTACTTCCTCCAAAATGTTTGGTTATCCATTTGGGGATCAAAAATGCTCCTATAAACAGATAGGGGTAATAACTGATTAGCCTCCATAGAATAGCCATAGCTACCGCAACTCCTGCACTGGGTAAAAATTCTCCCAGGTATTTGGAAAATACGTATTCGGCGAAACCGCTTCCTCCCGGAGTCGGGCTTACTAACATCATGATCCACATGATCAGCTGTCGCGCAAAAATCAAAAAATGTTGTGCCCAATCATAACGTCCGGCCCAAAAAGCCATTAAGATTGCATTCACTACCCAATAACGGGCTGTCCAGGAGAAAAAGGTGGCTCCGAAAGTTTTTAACCAGAAAGAAAAAGGCATGTGTTTTAATTCATGGGAATTACGGATGATGTCGTAACCCGCTTCATTGGCGTTCTGCCTCCATTTCCTTAATATACGCAGCTTAAAACATTTCATGATCAGGTATTTTAATCCCCGGGGATTTCTGAAAAGCCCATAGCTGAGTATGAGCAAGTAAAGGAGTTTTATGGAGTAACCTGCGATAGCAAACCAAAAAAGACTGTCAACTACGGCTGTGCTGGCTCCCGGTATATTCCATAACTGGTTGTGATTGACAAAGAGGAGAATTAAAGGAAACATAATAATGAAATACAATTCATCCAGAAAAGAAGTAGCCATTACAATGGCAGAACTTCGCCCGACTTTTATCCCTTCTTTATTGACAAACAAAATGGCAATACTTGTTCCTCCAATGGCGGAAGGAGTGACGGCTGATGTAAACTCCCACAGAAAAATAATGCGTAAAGACTGCAACCAGCTGAGCCGGTCCCCTGAAAGAACCCGTATGCGAATAACATAGCCCAAATCCCGTATAGCCATACATAAGATTGCTACCAATAACCAAATTACAGAATACCATGTAAAAGTAATTTCCTCGAATGCTTTAATATCAAATTCTTTATAAAGCATGTACGATACAACAGCCAATCCTATAATAATCGGATAAATAATTTTATACGGACTGATTTTTTTGGTTAGAATTTGCTGTTCTCCTTCCATTGCATTTGGGATTTCAATCAGAGGACTAAGTTAGCAAAAAAAAAGAAAACGGACAATGCTTTCTATTGTCCGTTTGGTGGAGAATATGGGAGTCGAACCCACGACCTCTTGCATGCCATGCAAGCGCTCTAGCCAACTGAGCTAATTCCCCAGTGATATTTTACGGCTACAAAGATAGACCTTTTACTGAAAAAATCAAATTTTTGAAATTTCATCTCTCATTTTTATTTATTGTTTGCTGTTTTTATTCTCTTTTTTCAGTTTACTCTGGATCGGATAATGATCGGATAAGGTTACTGCTTCCCTTGAATAGCTTATTGTTTGAAAATCAGTCGTATGCAGAATATAATCAATCCGGAAAGAGGGAAATTCCCCTATATAGGTATTGCCCAGTCCTCTTCCTTTCTCGATAAAACTGTCCCGTAGTTCGTTTTCTATTGTTTGATAGGTGTAGGAGAGAGGGGTATCGTTGAAATCTCCGCATACAATAAACGGATAGGGAGAATTTTGTAAGGCTGTTTTTATTTGCCGGGCTTGTTTTGCCCGGTTTTTGTTTGCCTCGCTTATTCGTACCGTGAGATTTCTTATACCTTGGGAAAGGTCATTGCTGACTCCTTCTGAAATGTCTTTTACAAATTTCCGTTCTTTTTTCCCCAGTTTATAAGATTCCAGATGAATATTATAAATACGAACGGTATCTTTCAATTTTACAACATCACAGAAAATGCAGGAACTGGTATATTTTTTATCAAAAGTGATTTCTTTACAGGCAATAATGGGAGAGCGGGAAAAAATGGCCATGTGTTTTTTAATTTTCCGGTAAGGATAGGAGGATAATTGTCGGATAATGTCTTGCGGATCGATAGCAGCACTTTTCTCCGGAAATTCTTGCAGACAGACAATATCTCCCGGAAAATGATTCAGGTAGTCCAAAAGTTTTTCCGGGGTATTTTTGTGCTTACTCCATCCGTATCTGTCGAAATAACGGACATTATACGACAATACCTGTAAATCGTAAGATTCTGTGCCGTTTTTTTCTTTATAAGTGCCATAATAAGTCCGAAAAACGGGTATTCCCAATGCCAGTACAATGAGTTGTACAAAAGCCATTTTTTTCCAGCGGGCCAGCCAATATAAAAAGAGTATTATATTGGAAATCAGTAGATAAGGATAAGCTAAACCCAATAAAGAAGGCAGGATAAAAGTATTGGGATCGATATAACGGGCCGTATAACTTCCCAATAAACCGGTTAAGGCCAAAAGAGTAATTATTCCTATAAGTTTATCTAATAGTTTGAGCATACCTTTTTTCGTAAACAGTATTTATTTTCCCGATCGGAAAAGGATTTCTTTTTCTTCTTTTGTCAAACTTTCATAGCCGGAACGGGATATTTTATCCAGAATTTTGTTGATTCTGTCGTCTTTTTGTTTTTTATAAGCATTGTACTCCCGGTCGTTCATTTCAGCTACGTTTTTTTTATGCCTGACGTGCATTTTTTTATGATCGGTAAAAAGACGAGTAAAAAATCTTCCGATTCTTTCAAAAAATGCAGTTGTGCTACCGGCAATGTTCCGGTTATGTTTTACGCTTAAAACGAATAAATAACCGAAAAGGGCTCCTCCTAAATGAGCAATGTGCCCGCCTGCATTGGAACTGGGTATGCTGAGTATATCAATTGCTGCTGTAAAAAGAGCCAGATAGATGAGTTTTACCGGCCCGATTAAAAAGATATAAATGTGCTGCTGAGGCAAATAAAGGCAAACTGCAAAAACAATGGCCATAACAGATGCCGAAGCTCCGACTGCCCAGGAATAATAACGGGAAAGTTCAAATGCAGGAAAGAGATTATAAACTATTACATATAATAATGCACCACATATACCCCCTAAAAGATATACTCCTGTGAGTTCTTTTTGGGTGAAGTGCCTCAGGAAAAAGTTTCCGAACCAGTATAGCCACAACATGTTGAATAACAGATGAAAAAAATCAAATTGAGTGAACATGTAAGTGAATACGGTCCACGGGTGAGTAAGCAAAAAACTGGGATTGGCGGATATCCCCAGATTTTCCAGTATAATATTATCCACTCCGGATTTTTGTCCGAAAAGAATGATAAGGACATGGATAATTTTGACCAGTAAGAAAATACCTATATTAATATAGATTAGCCGGGTAAGGGCATTACCTTTTACAAAGGATTTTTTTAAACGGTCACCGATATTACCTGAAGGTTGTCTGTATTGATAATACATATTCGCTTTTAAATGGCCTGGCTGATGTAGATAAACTGAATCAATCAGGACTTTTTCATGTGAGAAATGAAATATTCTGAATAAAACCTCAGAAGTTAGGGGTTTTGTTTTAATTTTTCCGTTATTTCTGTATTTTGAATTTCAATTCGTTTTCATCAGTAAAATTTCCGGCGGTTTCTGCTCCAGAATTTCAGTAAAATAAATCCGAAAAGCATTCCTCCCAGGTGGGCAAAGTGTGCAACATTGTCTCCGGCACTGTTTTGAATACCCAGAAAGAATTCGATAACTCCGTAACCGATAACAAAGTATTTAGCTTTTATCGGAATGGGAATAAATAATAGAAATAACTCTGTATTGGGGAAAAGCATTCCGAAAGCCAGTAATATACCGAAAATTGCTCCCGAAGCCCCTATTGTCGGAATATTTATTGTTTCTGTGATAGCCTTTTTGAAAACTTCTTCTCCTGCTTGGGTATACTGAAGGGAAGACGGATTGTTCGTCCAATTGTCAATGAGTTCCCATACCCAGGGAGCCGGGTGGGAAATATGAGCCCGGATAAATTCTGCCAGTAATCCCGGCTCCGGTGTATTTTGAAAGGCTAAAAGCTGTTCGTACATTTTATGATATTCCCACCAGCCTACTGCACTGTTAAGGGCTGCTGCTCCTAACCCGGTTACGAAATAGTAAACCAGAAAACGATTGGATCCCCATACCGATTCTAATACCCGTCCAAACATGAACAGCGCAAACATATTGAAGAACAGATGGCTGAAACTGCCATGCATAAACATATGAGTAATATATTGGTAAGGAGCCCAGTATTCCGATTGGGGCAGATGTAAACCAAGAGTATTCGCTAGGTTTGTACCGCTACGTTTATCAAACATCAAAGTGATAAAATACATGAGTACATTGATGATGATCAAAACTTTTACAGCCGGTGTTATTCCTGAGTACGGGCGATAATTATTCATAAGTTTTCCGTTTTTATTTCCATTTTATTGTTCTGGTTTAGAACCAGCTTGTGCAGGCTTGTTTCCCGTTTTGGAAACAGGTTTTACAGTATTCTGAGG
>JAEXFF010000084.1 GCA_023400335.1 Bacteroidota bacterium | reverse complement strand
GCCAATACTTCTTTGAACCGGTCGAACGGTTTTTACTGGGGATTTGCTTTAAAAATGAATGTTTTTAACCGGACGGAGAATATCCGTAAAATCCGGAATGCAAAACTGGAACAAGAAAATGTGGAGTGGTCCTACCGGGATGTCGAATTACAAACCCTGGCGGATTTGGCCCAGTTGTATAATACTTATGAAAACAATCTGCAGATTGTCAATTTCGAAAATGAGAGTGCGGAAGTGGCCTTTGAGAATCTGGATGCAGCTTTGGAAAAGTACAAACTCGGAACCTTGTCGGGTATTGAATTCCGGGAATTCCAACGCAGTTATATAGATGCTGTGGACCGCAAATTATCTGCCATCTATCAGGCAAAAGTTTCGGAACTTTCCCTTTTGCTGATTAGCGGACAGGTAAGGGTGGTGGAGTAATGGACATCCAGGGGGAAATGAATTAATGCTTCTTGATTTTTAGCGCTCACTGGTATAATTGCGCCATTTTTCTATAAGTTGTTTCATATCTTCCGGAAGAGGGGAATCAAAAGAAAGGCGTTTACCGGTAAGGGGATGAGTGAAACCGAGGGTTTTGGCATGCAGTGCCTGACGGGGACAAATTTCGAAACAATTGTTTACAAATTGTTTATACTTCGTAAAAGTGGTCCCTTTTAATATTTCATTTCCGCCGTATTCCGCATCGTTGAAAAGCGGATGTCCTATGTATTTAAAATGGGCACGGATTTGATGGGTACGGCCTGTTTCCAATATACATTCTACCAGATTTACGTAACCCAAACGTTCAATTATTTTATAGTGAGTGATTGCATGTTTTCCATGACTTCCGTCCGGATATACGGACATGATTTTACGATTAACGGTATGTCGTCCGATATGTCCTGTAATGGTGCCTGTGTCTTCTTTTAGGTTTCCCCAGCATAGGGCAACATATTTCCGATCGGAAGTTTTATTAAAAAATTGCAATGCCAGGTGAGCTTTAGCCTGTTCCGTTTTCGCAATAACGAGCAAACCTGAAGTATCTTTGTCGATACGGTGCACCAGGCCGGGGCGTATGTCATTCGTGCTGAAGAGGGGATTATCCTTCAGGTGCCACACCAGTGCATTTACCAGAGTGCCGCTGAAATGCCCGAAAGCCGGATGTACCACCATTCCTGCAGGTTTATTGATGACCATTAATTGTTCGTCTTCGTATACAATATCCAGCGGGATATTTTCCGGTATAATTTCAATTTCCCTTTTGGGATAAGACATTATAACCGATATACTATCGTTGGGTTTTACCTTGTAATTGGATTTTACGGGTTTATCATTTACCAGAATACAACCGGCATCAGCAGCTTCTTGTATTTTTGTCCGGGAAGCATTGGGAAGACGGGTCATCAGAAATTTATCTATCCGTAGAGGTAGCTGACCTTTGTCTGCTTCAATACGGTAGTGTTCGTACATTTCCTGTGGTTCCGTCCCTTCTTCCGGAATTTCTTCCGGTTCTTCCATTTCTTCCAGATATTCTGCCATAGACAAGATTTCAAAATTTATTCCATCATGAGTAAAGAGTCCAGGGCGTGAATTTTTAAAGTGTCAAAAGTGACATGTACATTCACGGGAGTTCCGGCGGGTATACGTATATTTTTGCTATACGGAGGGTCTTGCCAATAGATAATGGCATTTTTACTGTCTTTATCTGCTTCCATCAGCGAATCTCTGACGATTTCCCCTAAATTGAGGTAATTTTCTTTCAACAGCCGGCTGGCTTCATCAATCTTCAGATTGTACAAACGAGGGATTAATACCGTATTATAGCCGTCATTTCCTTGTCCGAGTACAATATCGATAGTATCTCCTTTCATTAAAAGGGCACCGGCTTCCACAGTTTCTCCCTGATATTTTAATTGTAAAACCAGATTTTTAAATTCCGAAGGCATATATTCGATGCGTCCGATTTCAAACCCTTTCATTTTTAACGTTTTTAGCGTCTGACGATACGGAATATTTGTTAAAGGAGGCAGAGCTATCCGCTCCGGGTCCCGGGCATTCATGATCAACTGGATTGTCCGGTTATTTTTTACTTTAGAACCTTCCAGCGGATATTGTTCCTGTATGGTCCCGGGACGTGCATTTTCATCGTATATAGAATCGATGACAATTACGTTTAGCTTATTCTGAAGAGCCAACTGTCCGGCTTGTTCAGGAGTAAGGTCCCGGAAAGAAGGAACGGATATTGCATAACCGTGTTGAGTATACTTTTCCAAATACCTTAATACAAAGAATCCGATACCGATCAATAAAAGAATCGCAATGAATAAATTCAAAAGAAAAAATGTTAATTTCGGATACTTTAATGTCATATTTGTACGCTTTAAATGGATTTGTCTTTCTCTGACTGCCTCAATGGAATGTCCGGATATTCCGGAAGATACTCCTTCGCTGCGATCTTTTTCTTCAGCATTGCAAAATTAGCTTAGATTTTTAAATTATCTATTACTTTTTCGTATTTTTGCCCAGCTAAGCCGTATTATAATTGTTTTATAGCTAAACGAATCGATATATGTCGAAATTCATTCTCTTATTTTTTTTGTTATTGGTGGGTTATCAGTTGTGCGGACAGACGCCGGAAATACGTAAATCAACTGATATTATAGTTATCAAAGGGAAAAATTATTATCTGCACGTAGTGGAACAGGGACAAACTTTGTTTTCTATTTGTAAGGCTTATGGAGTGGATGTGGAAGAGGTAAAAGCATTGAATAAAAAACAGGGGAATGAATTGTCTGTTTTTGAAGTATTAAAAATCCCTTATGTAGCTCCTTATGTACAGCAGGACGGAGAATATTATTATCATAAAGTAGTAAAAGGAGAGACCTTGTATTCCATTTCCCGGAAATTTGGAATTAAAGTAAAACGTATTCTGAGGGAGAATAAAACGTATGAAAATACACCCCTTTCTATAGGAGCAATCGTACGTTTACCTTTGCGGGCGATCGATATCAGTCAGATCGGAGAAGACAAGGGGGGAAGTGCTGACGGAAATCCGGATGAAAAAATAGAAACGGCGGAAGTTTCAGCGGAAGAAGGGGAGAATGAAAGCGGGAAAAAGGATACATTGACCATTGATACTCTTCCTTTGATTATTGATCATTCGGTACCGGAAAACAAATACGTGAAGGTGGCCCTCCTCTTACCTTTATTTGCGCAGCAAAATGTTGATATCGCCCTGATGGCTACAGATACTACAGGAGGAAAAATCCCGACCCCCGTTTCTGTTTTGCATAAATCAGAACAGTTTGTATATTTTTATGAAGGGATTTTACTGGCGGTTGATAGTCTGAAACAGGCCGGTTATAAAATTGATTTGCATGTTTTCGATACCGAAAAGAGTAATACTAAAATGAATGAAATCGTTGCGGCTTTGAATAAATTAAATCCGGATTTGATTATCGGTCCGGTATATGGTTCTGAATACCGTATATTGATGGAAAATCTTCTGAACAAACAAATTCCCGTTGTGTATCCTCTCTCTGCAAGGAATGAGAATTTCGGACAGGATCCGAATTTTTTGCAAGTCAACATTTCTTTTGCTTCCCTGATTGAAAAGATGATTTATTGGATAGGCGAACAACGGGCGTCTGCGAATATTATCGGCTTTAAATTTTTACAGGAAGCCGGGAATGACGAGCAAACTCAGAAAGACAGGATGGAGAAAAAAATGTGGATAGAACGATTGGAAACTTTACCGGGAGTCCGGTTTTTTAATTGGGATTTCCGGGCGGAAACACTGGAAGGATTAAAGCTGATGCTGAGTGAGGAGCAGGAAAATATTCTGATATTGCCCACTTCCCGGGAAACTGATTTGACAAAGATATTACCTGTATTATCTCTTTTAAAAGATGCTTATAAAATTACGGTGGTCGGTTTTCCGGACTGGCAGAATTTTACTTCCATCGATCATGAAAACTTTTATAAATTAAATGTAAAGCTTTTTACGTATAGTTATGTAGATAATTATGCAGAAGAAGCGAAAAATTTTGCTGCAAAATACAGGGAATATTTTGATTCGGAGCCTCATACATTGACAAATAAGGCTTACGATTTAGGATTGTATTTTATTCCGTTGGCCGCCCGTTTCGGAGTTCATTTCCCGCAGGCTTTTTATCAGGCGGATCCCCGGGGAGTCTTTTCCGTTTTTCGTTTTGAAAGGATGTGTCCCGGTTGCGGTTGGGAAAACCGGGGATTGTATATTGTCAATTACGGTTCCGACTATAAAATAAAAGTCGAAGTTTTGCAATAAACATACAACTCTCCTGTAATTGCAAAATAAGAGAATGACACCTTTGCCCGTTTAACCTTTTGGACATTCTGAACCGGTCAATCCATTAGTTCAAAACCAAAAGGTTGTTCTGTTCGGGCGGGAGAATCCGGTTTTTGTTTCTCCGGCTTATCGTCGGAAATTATTGCAGAAGTTTCCTTTGCTTCTGATACGAATGGAGGTGTATCCCTTTCCCCGTCGGAGGGGAGAGTTTCTTCAGATTCTTCAGCAGAAGTTTCTGTTTTCCCATTCTTCTCTGCTTGGATGGCGGGGTAGGCTTGTATATCAATCGGGCCCGAAACCAGTCCTTCTGCTGCAGGTAAGGCTTCTGCGGCTAAAGGGGTGTTTTCGATACTTTCAATATCTGCCGGAGCTAAAGTGTGAGGACGTACAGTGAGTTGTTCGTCTTCCGTCAGGGTCCCGTTTTCGCAACGCAATACGCGTCCCGGATAACGTTTAATCAAATCGTATTGGTGGGTAGCGATGATAATCGTTTTTCCGCTTTCGCTGAGGTCTTTTAATAATTCTACCAAACGGTAAGAGGTTTCCGGATCGATATTACCTGTCGGCTCATCGGCCAGAATGATGGGAGGAGCATTTAAAAGTGCCCGGGCCAATACGATACGTTGTTGTTCTCCGCCGGATAATTCATGCGGCATTTTAAACTTTTTATCGGGCATTTCCACCTTATTCAGTACCGTATCTATCCGTTCCTCTATGGCTTTTTTGTTTTTCCAGCCCGTAGCTTTTAGTACAAATTCCAGATTTGCATAGACATTCCGGTCGGTAAGCAGTTTAAAATCCTGGAATACAATTCCGCATTTTCTCCGCAATAAAGGGATCTGGGACTTTTTAATTTTTTTCAGTTGAAATCCGGCTACTTCCAGATTCCCGTATTCCAAAGGAAGTTCGGCATACAATGTTTTCAAAAAAGAGCTTTTGCCACTTCCAACCTTACCGATGATATAGATAAATTCTCCGCTTTCTATTTCCAGGGTGACATCTTTCAGTATAGCCACTTTTTGTTGGCGGATAACAGCCTTATCGGCTTTTATAATTATTTCAGACATAGTCGGATTTCGGTTTATTTCAATTCTTTCAAGTCACTTATGGTCTTCAGAGGATCTGGGGAGTTGAAAACAAAACTTCCGGCAA
>JAEXFF010000076.1 GCA_023400335.1 Bacteroidota bacterium | reverse complement strand
TATCCGGAATGTGGATATAACCTACTTCTCCGTTTGTAGCTTCATTGACTTTACGGATGTTGTTTTGTACCCAGTTGTAATAGTATAGTTGCGATTCGTCTTCGAGGGGAACGACCAATACCTTCCGTGCTCCCTTTGCATCTGCAACGGTATTTACTTCTATTTCTACGGTTTTACCGGCTTTATCTACCAAATGTTTAAACAGATTATCGGTATCTTTTAACGACTGTCCGTTAATGGAAATGATGTACTCTCCTTCTTTGACATTGACGCCAGGCATTGTCAGGGGTGAACGGGTAGCTTTATCCCAGTTGGCTCCTTCAATAATTTTCTTTACCCGGAAATAACCGGAAGCGTCTTTTTCAAACTGAGCTCCCAGTAATCCCATCGGAATCCGGACAGGTTCAGGATGTTCCCCGTTTTCGGAATAGGCATGGCCTACACTTAATTCTGCTATCATTTCGCCTATGATATAGGTCAGGTCGGTTCTATGGTTTACATAAGGAACCAATACTTTGTATTTTTCCCGTACTCCATCCCAATCCACTCCGTGCATATTTCTGGCATAGAAAAAGTCGCGCATTTGCCGCCAGCTTTCATTATAGATCTGCATCCATTCCTGATGGAAATCGATGCGTTTTTTTACATCTTTTAAAGATATCGGTTCGGAAATACTTACAGGCCCGTTCGGGATATCAATGACCTGCATGTTTTTGCCTTCCATGGCAATTGCTTTTTTATAGGCAGGCCCGAAACCGATGTAAGCTTTTAGGTTTGTCTCTTTTTTGGCGTTCAGATCGTAAACCTGAGTTTCTCTGCCCCGGTTGTAGTATACTTTCTGTCCGATCATGTGTATGTTGTAATAGTAAGAGGCAGGAACCGGCAATTCCACAACCCGGTTATTCAGGTTTTCAAAATTGTAAACAAGTGCTTTTTCGGTAGATTCCGTTTGTTTCGCTTTTGGTTTTTTATCTGTTTTTTCAGACTTTATTGCTTTTTCAGCCGAAACCGGTTTTAAATTATCGTTTTCCGGAGCAAACGGAATGAGGGCGTCCTCTGTTAAAGGTAATAGATATACTTTGTTCATATTGGCATAGGCATGGTTCCATTCCGTCTGGCTGTATATCGGATTAAAAGTACGGGCAGAACTAAAGACCAGGTATTTTCCGTCGGAACTGAAGTTGGGAGAACTGATATCGTACCAGCCGTCTGTCATTTGATGTTTTTCCTTGGTAGCCAGGTTATAGAGGATAATGTTGCTCGTATTTTTTTCCGGACGTACATAGGTCAGGTATTTACTGTCGGGCGACCAGTTGTAACTATAGAAAGTTCCGATTCCGGAAGTTTCTACCGTTTCTGTTTTACCGGTGGTTACATCTGTAATATTTAACTGATTCTGTTTATCGTTCCAGGCTATTTTTTTACTGTCGGGCGACCAGAGGATGTCGAAGATATAGGTTTTCAGATTTTTTGTCAAATCCTGTTCTTTACCGGTAAATACGTCCCGGATCCAAATATTGAACTCTCCGTTTTTGTCGGAAATATAAGCTATTTTTTGTCCGTCGGGCGACCAAGTCGCAGCAAAGTCATTTGCATCGGAAGAATTCGTCAGGTTGTAAGTAATTCCCTCTTTTGCCGGTACGGAAAATAAATCTCCACGGGCCGTCAGTAATACCCGTTCTCCGTTCGGGGAGATATCAATACTGCGGAGTTGATCGCTTACATCTTTCAGTTGGGGACGGGAATATAATTGGTCATTATCAATTTCTATATTGACTTTGGTAGCCTGTTTATTCCGGGTGTCGAATTTGTAAATATATCCTCCCTGTTCGTAAACGATCTGATCCTTTCCGATAGAGGGGAATTTGATGTCGTAATCTTTTGAGAACGTCAGCTGTTTGGTATTTTTATCGTTTATATTGTATACATAAAGGTTCATGACGTTATCGCGGTCGGAAATGTAGTAAATTTCATTTCCGTCAGCAGACCACATGGGAATAATATCCTGCCGGATGTTGTCGGTAATTTTCTCTGATTTTTTAGTATCAAAATCGAAAATACGGATATCATCGGCCATCCCACCCTGATATCTTTTCCAGGTTCTGAATTCCCGGAAAACGTAATTATAAGCCAGCTTTTTCCCATCTGGAGAATAAGAAGCGAAACCACCGTTTTTCAGGGGAATTTCGGTAACATCCCCTCCTTCTACGGGGACAGTAAAGAGCTGACCCGTAAAGTCATTAAATGTATATTGACGGGAACGGAACAGAATATTTTTACTGTCCGGTGTCCAACCCATTACGATATTATTAGGGCCCATCCGGTCTCCTAAATCGTCTCGGCCGAGGGTGGCGGTATACGTAAGCCGTTCGGGTTGTCCGCCTTCTGCAGGCATGACAAAGACTTCTGTATTTCCGTCGTACTGAGCGGTAAAAGCAATATATTTCCCGTCAGGAGAAAATTTAGGGAACATTTCATAGCCAATATCGGAAGTTAACCTCCGGGCTGTCCCTCCCTTAGCGTCCACTGTATATAGGTCTCCAGCATAGGAAAACACTATTTTATCTCCCTGAATATGCGGGAAACGTAATAATCTGGCTTCTTTTCCGTATGTACAGAATACAAATGCCAGTAAAAAGACAAATAGTAAACATTTTTTCATAATGGATGTTTTTTATTTATGATTGTATTTGGATAAATAAAACATTTTGAATACCTCTAACACAGATGCTTTTCCTATTGGCGAACTTACAAAAAATACCGTTAGAAATAATCAGAATGAGGAAAAAATAATAAAAAAACCTGCACAAACAAAATTGAATTACATTACCGATTATCGCTTGGTCAAATAGTCGAGTAAAATTCAATCGTCGTGCAGGCACTCCAGTGGTGATGAATAAGGGATATTTGGGTCTATCCCGGAGTATCTTTATAACGTTTACTGTTTTCTTTAAAAAGTTTGCCATGCCCCACTTGGGAAAGGGCACAGCAAACACAAAATTGACTTATTATCAACTTGGGATATCTTTATTTTCTAATTTCAAAATCTGCCACCTGTGTTGCTAGCTCTTCACTATAACATGAAATTTTGTAATTTCCTGCTTCTAGCTCTTTTATATCTATTGTATAAGTCCCATTTTTATAGGCTGTTGTTTTTTCTGTTAAAACTATTGATTTTGCCTGTTGGGATTCTATTTTAAAAGTTACTTGACCTAAATCATAATAAAAAGTATTGACAATTGTCATATTGTCTTGAGATAAAATTCCCTCTATATATATAGGAGTTGTATCTGTAGGACACACAACATCGCCATCATCCATTCCTACATATAATAATTCTTCATCGGTTAAATAGGTAGAAGAAAAAACAGGTGCTATTATTAATCCAACTAATATTACTAATACACCAAAAAATTTTGTTTTCATACACACTTAGTTTTTATTCTCTAAAACTTTTTGGCAAATTTAAAGCAAATTCAACTCTTGTTCCAAATCATTTTGCAGGACAAAATAGGGGACAAATAAAAATGTAAGATTTTAATAATTAGAATTTTGGATATCAAAATAAGGTGACACTTCTAAAATAATCGCTTTTTTAGATAAAAATTATATAAAATTTTAAGAATTACATCTTAGTTAGGTAATCTTCTAAACTAATTTTATTATTATCAATTCCTAAAATTTTTATTTTCAATCTATATTTTCTTTTTTTAAAAGCTTCAAAGGTAATTCTAAATACTTGTGCAATATCATTAATATCCCATTCATGTCGGAGCATATATGCTAGCATTACTTCGTCTATATTTAATTCTGGAAATTTACGTTGAAGTTTTTCAATAAAATTATTATCAATATTTGTTAAAGCGGAAAAAAGACGTTGAGAATAATCTTCTTTTTGAGCTTTTAAAGAATTTTCAAATTCGTAATAAACTTTATCTGGAATCAGTTTTATATTTTTTGTTAAGAGGAGTTCTAGCTTTTCATAAGCACTGCTGTTGTCTGCGATTAATTCTTTTGATAAAGCAAAACCCCATTGAGTTTTCGCAATCTCTTCAGATAAATGAGCGTTTTTAGCTTTTAATTTGCGATGAATCCAACTGAAATATAAAGCAACAATACTCGCTGCTAAAGCAATAGTTAGAGAAATCGTAAAATACCAAAGGCTTCTATTTCGATCTCTTAGATTTTCTTTCTCTTTTTCAGCTAAAGCATATTTTATTTCTAATTCTTTGAGTATTTCTTTTTCATGATTAGAGTTGAACTTATCTTTTAAATCATTAAATTTTTCTCGAAGTATACAAG
>JAEXFF010000052.1 GCA_023400335.1 Bacteroidota bacterium | reverse complement strand
ACTTGCTTTAAATACCGGCAAATAATACCGGCTACTTCATCTTGTACCTCTAAACTCCGTTCAAAATAGGCTACCTCTATAAAAGGCCATTCTCCTTGTCCGATCTGTCCATCTATTACTATCTCAGAATGAATAACTTCCAGTACAATATGTTCACGGGGACAACCTATCGTCTCCTGAAGATGGTCTGTCATCTCCCGGCTAATTTCCGCTAACTTTACCGGATCAGTAGTATGAAATCTCAAAAAGGGCATAATATGTGTTTTTTTCAATCATACGTATCTTTTTACAAAAAGATAGGCATACAAAGGTATTTAATTCCAGAAAAAACTTATTTCTTTCTCCTGGATTTTTCCTGTACAACTGAATTTTCCCCATAGCGGTAACCACATTCCTTGGTAGATAAAAAATACCGGGAATATATGGGCAATTTTTTATCAATACACAACTGAGCATATAATTTACTGCACAAAGCAACCCAACCCTTTCCCAATCCATTTTCATAAGTCATATTACCCGAATGGTCATATCCGATACAATGGGCAAATTCATGAAAAATCGTATGGGTTTTGCTTTCGTCATCTGCATAATGTTCTAAATAACACCATTCATTCAGTCCCATAATACTATTTCCTCCTATTCCATTTTTCCCTACAACATGCCCATAAATCAAAGTTTTCAATGAAAAAATTTGCGTTAAAAGATCATCGATATTTACAACCGTTTTAGAATTATCCAAATATAATTTTCCCCTGTATTTATCTATCTCCTGTAAAAATTCACAGGAACTAAATAAAGCCGACAAGTTCAATGATATAGCGACAGCTTCCCTCGCATGTGACGGTAACAAAGGCGTCCAATTTTCTCCATAATAATCCCCAAAAGCAATCTTCCAATGGCAAAGAGAATTTGTCATTTGCAAATAAAGAGGATCATTGCATTCAATCTCCAATTGCAATTCATCAGGCCTTATTTTGGAATTCAATATTACTGCCTTACCTTCTTTTGTGTAATATTTACAATCTTTTTTCCAAAAAGGTAAAAGACGGCGGAACTCCAGAAAAGGCCAAATTATTTCAAATTCCATTAATCGAATTCGCTCCCTTATACCTGTATGATAAGCCCATACCGTCACATTTTGAATAGGACGAGGCGAATAAAAACGCAATAATAATTCTTTTCTTCTTGTAAGCTGAACCTGCAAAGGTCTATTTACATAAAAACTCCGCGCCTCATGATCGAACAACACTTTCGGAGATTCATGATCCCAGAACATAAAACGACAAACCCCGGGAATATAATCTCTTTCAGTTATTTTAAAAAATCCTTCAGGGAACCATCCTTTCACTCTTTTTTCTTCCCCTTTTCCCTCTTCTGTAATGAACAAAGCAAATCCCAGGCATATAAAATATATACCTATTTTTCTATAAAAAAACATACCACACCTCTTTTCCCACTAATCAATCTTCTGCTTCCTTCCTATTTCTGTATATATTTTAGAAATACACCTTTTTAGCAAAGAGTAAAATAGAATTCAATAATTTTCGCACTACAAATAAAAGAATTTTAATAACTCAAAACTAATTTCTTACGGATATTTTGGAAATTTATATCAATCATATAACCTTTTATATCTTCATTCCATATTGCTTTAACTTTCCGTCCATTCAAGACCGGCTGTATATCTCTTTTTTCTGCAGCCAGTTCTATACGATATTTCCTCTTTGCTATCTGCCCTTTATAACTTCCCTCCGCCGGATAAATGATCATTACGGTCTGTCCGTTTTGCCTCTCATACTCCATTTTTGTAAAAGCCTGCTCTCCTTTCTGATAATCCAGAGTAAGTCCGTCATCTTCATATAAGGTATAAACATGCCGATCCCCATCTTGACCAGGGTAACAGCGGATGATTAACTCTGTTAAAGGTTCAGAAGCCATCCTTTCCCGATAAGGCTGCATTGGAAAAGGATATCCCCCTTTTATATAAAGAGGAAAACAATCCAGTTCACAAGATTCTATAATAGTTTTACCTCCTTCTTCTCTTTTACCTGTAAAAAAATTATACCATACCTCTCCTCCCGGTAACCAAACTTGTTGCTGTGCCCGCTTTTTTTCACCGAGTCCAGGAGTTGTTATCGGAGCTCCCAATACTAAATCTCCAAATAAAAACTGCTGGGGATTCCGATAAGCCTCTTCCTTCTCCGGATACTCAATATACATAGGCCGGATAAGAGGTAACATATCTTTATGACACTGCCAAACAGAAGTATAGAGATAAGGAAACATCTGAGAACGTATGTGATAAATCCTATGCACAGCTTTTTCTGCTTGTTCTCCCCACAACCAAGGTCTGCGATCTAATTTTTTATCGTATACAGAATGAATACGTAAAGAAGAATTCAATAATCCGAATTGTGTCCAACGGGTATATAATTCAGGATCGTTTCCCTCATAAAATCCACCTATATCATGTGCCCAGAAAAAACAGCCGGCATTCCCACTACTGGCCGTCAACTCAATTTCAAATTTCAACATCTCCCAATTTCCAACAGCATCTCCAGAAAATTGAATCGGATGACGATGATCTCCCCAACCTCCCCACCGGCTAAAACCAGCTCCACGTAAATTATTTTTGCAAGAATAATTGTAATAAATATAATTGAGCCAAGGCAGATGTTTCATGTCCGTACCTCTTACTTTAGGATAAACATAATCTTGTTGCCAATCGAGCCACCAAAAAGCGATACCTAAACGATCGGATTCAGTATGGGCGTATTTCATAAAATTCTTCATATAATTGCGATTACCCGCATCAAATATTAATTCTTTCCTTTCATTCGTATCCACTCCCATAGCCTGCATAAAATCATTGTAAACAGCTTCATGAGCCCGTATTCCGTCATGAGGATGTTCATTTAATACAACTTGAATACCTTCTTTCTTTAAATCATTCAATAATTCTCCGGGGTCTGGGATAAGGGCTTTATTCCAGGTGTATCCTGTCCATCCCCGATTACCGGCATGACCTGTACCGGAAACCGCCTCTTTCTGGGTATGCCAGCCCATATCAAAGACTAATATATCCAATGGAAAATCATGCTTGTGATATTCATTTACAAGATCCCTATAATCCTCAGAAGTATAATTCCACCAACGACAATACCAGGAGCCATGTACATATTTCCGGGTCATGGGTACAGGACCACTGATATCTTGCAGACTTCTAAGAGCAAATTTGAAATCGTTTCCGTAAATAAACAAATAAATATCCTGTATATGATCAGCCGGCCGACGCTGTATCCAACCATCTTTCAGAATTTCATTTCCCGTATCATGAATAGCATACCACCCATCCCGGCTAAGCAATCCCTCCTGCAATTTTACCGGTTTCCCAACAGCATCCAGGGTTGTTAAAGTACCTCCTAAATTACGTTTCTGCGTACTAGCCATATACCACCTCTGCTCTTTTCCTTCATGTTTATAATATACCCGTAAATTCATTTGTCCAAAAGGAAATCCATCGTTAAAATATTCTATACGCATCAAAGAAGTAGAAAGAATATAATGATTTTTTTCTTTCTTTTCTATCCTTATCTCTTTAAAATCATAAGAACGATTCTGAGCAAATAAAGTAGGTTCATCTACAAAATGTCCACCCTGAGCATATTCCAAACGAACCAGTCCCGGATTAATAAAAGTGAACCGGCTATTCCCTATAATTACGGGGTTTTCCCCTTTTATACCCGCAAAATTTAAAACAATTAAAATAATCAGTAAAAAATACCCTTTCATAAAAAATCCTTTTAAACAAATATCCGAAAAGTCCCCTAAAAGAAACTTTTCGGATATTTCCTAATTCTAAAAATTTCTACCGGTATTCATCCCAGCTTTTAATGGCAATATCTTTTTTATCCACTTTGCAAATAGCATAAATAAAAGCGCTTGCCAGACGGGCGTTGGTAAGTAGCGGTATATTATAATCTACTGCTGCCCTACGAATTTTATAGCCATTATCCAATTCCCTTTTCGTTAAATTCTTGGGAATATTAATAACCATATCAATTTTTTTATTTTTCAAATAATCCATAATATTAGGCTCTTTGGCTTCATCCGGCCAATATAAAATAGAAACTTCTATTCCATTATCAGCAAAAAATTTAGCAGTTCCAGCTGTAGCAAATATGTTATACCCTTTAGCTATCAACATACGGGTAGATTCCAATAATTCCACTTTCGAACGAGTCGGACCGGAAGAAATCAATATATTTTTTTCAGGGATACGGTGTCCTACAGACAACATACTTTTTAATATTGCCTCATAATAATTTTCACCTATACACCCTACTTCCCCTGTAGAAGACATATCCACCCCCAATACAGGATCAGCTTTTAACAAACGGGCGAAAGAAAACTGAGAAGCTTTTACTCCCACATAATCCAGATCAAATACAGATTTGTGTAATTCTTCTATGTGTTCTCCCAGCATGATACGGGTAGCCATTTCCACAAAATTATACTTCAATACTTTAGAGACAAACGGAAAACTACGGGATGCTCTCAGATTACATTCAATTACCTTAATATCATTGTCTTTAGCTAAAAATTGCATATTAAAAGGACCCGAAATATTTAATTCTTTTGCTATAGCACGGGCAATTTTTTTAATGCGTCTGATCGTTTCAATATAAAGTTTCTGAGCCGGAAATACAATAGTTGCATCCCCGGAATGCACTCCTGCAAATTCAACATGTTCGCTAATAGCATAAGCC
>JAEXFF010000038.1 GCA_023400335.1 Bacteroidota bacterium | reverse complement strand
CCATAACAGGATTAAAAAAATGCCAGATAATTCGTTCATAAACGAAAAGTCAATGGCAAAAGTAGCTTAAAATATTATTTTAACAGGCATTTGTATTTCATTTAAGAAATACATTGGAAATATAGGTAAAGATGCGTAAAAAGATAAACTTATTCTCTTAACATTGAGGGTAAATATATTTGACGAAGACCATGAAGAACTTTTGTTGTTGATTACAATTATTATTTAACAAAGTCCGTGAAGGCACTGGAAAAAAGCCTGTTGTAAAATCTATAAAAAACTGCCGGAAATATTTTTCCGACAGCTTTTTTTAATTAGTGACCTCGGTGGGACTCGAACCCACGGCCCATTGATTAAGAGTCAATTGCTCTACCAGCTGAGCTACGAAGTCATCTTTTCGAAGAATTAACTTACTTCTTTTGCGGGTGCAAATATGCAATTATATTTTTGAATCTGCAAAAAATCAGAGATTAATCTTCCTTGATGTTGTGATAAACATTGGTTACGTCATCATCTTCGTCCAGTTTATCCAGGATTTTATCCACCTCAGCCCTTTGTTCCGCAGTTAATTCTTTGGTGTCTACAGGGATTCGGGTAAATTCTCCGCTGACAATATCGTATTTCTGTTCTTCCAGATATTTCTGAATGTTTCCGTAGGCTTCAAACGAACCATAAATATTAATGATCCCGTCTTCGTCTTCAAAGATTTCATCCGCACCATAATCGATCATTTCCAGTTCAAATTCTTCGATGTCAAAGTTTTCCGGTTTATTGATTTTGAATACACATTTTCTTTCAAATAAGAAATCCAAAGAACCTGTCGTACCTAAAGAACCACCGAATTTCGTAAACGCATGCCGTACATTGGCAACGGTACGGGTATTATTGTCGGTAGCAGCTTCTACCACGATAGCAACTCCGTAGGGGGCATAACCTTCGTATACGATTTCTTTATAATCAGAAGTGTCTTTGGAAACAGCCCGTTTAATTGCACGTTCGACATTTTCTTTAGGCATATTTTCAGCTTTAGCATTCTGGATCAGAATACGCAGGCGTGTATTATTCGCCGGGTCCGGTCCACCCGCTTTGACAGCTATGTCGATTTCCTTTCCTATTCTGGTAAACGTACGGGCCATGTTGCCCCATCTTTTTAATTTCCGTGCTTTACGGTATTCAAACGCTCTTCCCATATCTGATTTGTTTATGTCGTTAAAATATTGAGGCGCAAAGTTATATATTTTAAAGTAAAAAATAAAAGGTATGGAAAAAAGATTTTGATTGTTTCGATGGTATCCTAACAGGGATTTATTAAAATTTTCCGGACGATCCAATTCATATTTATTATTCTTTTGTATTGTCCGGAAATGAAGGAATGCGGAAATTGAAAAATTATTTTATAGAGAATGTGTAAGGGTATTTTTGTAGATTTAATGAAATAGTGTAATTACCTCCTTCTTCTACAATAATTTGGCTTCCATTATCTGTAAGTTGATTTCCGAAATAAAGTCCCAGAACCCGATTACCAGCCCCTGTTTCTTTGAATACAAATTCTCCGGGATTCAGGTGAGTGGTAATTTCCAAATCGTGTTTACTTTCATTATAAATAAGGGCGATAGGAGTATTGGAGGTTGCACTGCCTGTAATGCTCCAGCTTACAGGTGTAAGAGAATAGGTGAGATTATTAATATTGGCAATAACTTTATAAAAACCGGCTGTAGTGACTTTAATATTACCCGCTCCGGCTTGGAGTTTGCCCCCTCCTCCTTCCCCCCAGTTGAGTGGATTCCAGTCCGGTTGGCCTGTGAATTTGAATTCAGTATTCGCCGGGAAGTAGAAATAGCCTTCATAAGTACCGTCCGCTTTAGGGGAGGTTACAACGGTGGATGAATCTGCAGGATTCCAGCCTTGATAACTACCCGGGACAAAAAGAATGGGATAAACAACTTCTACGTTATAGGCTGTAATCATCAATCGTATCGGTTCCGAATAAAGTGTCCGGATATTATTATTGATAGAAGCATTGACCCGGACTTCGACTTCCGTCGGTGTTTCCGGTACCAGACCAGCAATGAGGACACTATTGTTTAAAGTAGCTTGGGTAACGGCTGCAGAAGTACTTTTCGATTCCGCTATTTTTACTGCAGACTCAAAATAGGTGTCCGGTATAGCTATTTGTACCGTATACGTTATTGCTGCAGGAAAACCGAATGCTGCCGCTTCCCATTTAAATTGAACCGAATCATTGGCTGTAGCTTCAGTCAAAGTAATACGGCTTCCTGCTACAGGCAGGTCAATTTCCGGAGAGATATAATCTCCGGCATAATATTTTTTGTTATCTGTTTCGCAGGCCTGAAGTGCGAATAGGATAAGTATAATTCCGATGTAGTATATTCGTTTCATATTCCTCTTGTTTCAAATTAAATTCTGTTTTAATATCCCGGATTTTGTTTCAGGTTAGGATTGGCTCCTAAGTCGGAGGAAGGTAAAGGGAAGAGATCATAATAAGCATTTACGCTCCGCCCTTCTTTGAGCCCTCCTTTCCAGGGCCATGTATAGCTTGTTTCACTGAATCTGCCGAAACGGATTAAATCTGTTCGTCTGTGTCCTTCCCAATACAATTCGCGGGCTCTTTCTTCCAGAATAAAATCCAAAGTTAAGTCTCCGCCGGAGATATTACCGGAAGTATTCCCATAAGCTCTTTGCCGGATATCTTGAATATAACCGAGAGCTGTACCTAAATTGCCTCCTTGGCCTCCTCTCAATACGGCTTCTGCATACATGAGATAAATATCTGCCAGGCGGAACATGGGGTAATCTGTATCCACAAAATTTAAATTTGAACCGGGTCCTCCCGTGGATTTCATATTTGTAAATTTCGTGACAATAACTCCTTGCTTGAAATCTGATTGCAGATTCACTTCGGTACTGGTTTGTCCTTTGGTAAAAAATAAAGCTCTTTTGTCTCCCGGATCAAATTTTGCCATAAATTCGGCTGTTGTCCGGTTTCCGGCCCAGCTTCCGCTTGCTCCGTAGTCTTGGGTAACAATACTGTCACCTCCTAATGCAGCAAAAATTAAAAAAGTTGTACCTCCATAGGTTTGGGTATGAGTTCCATCAAAAGCGATCGGAAAAATAATACCTTCAGCCGTATGGTTGTCTGCCATAAAGAGATGGTGATAATTATCTTCCAGATGGTAATAGGGGATAATCTTATTGCAATACGTAATGGCTTCTGTATATTTCGGGGAACCGGTATATACCTCAGCATTTAAATACAGTTTGGCTAAAACAGTCCAGGCTGCAGCCTGGTCTACCCGGGCGTATTCATTTGTACGGGGTTCTTTGAGCAAGGGAAGAACTTCTACCAGATCTTTTTCAAGCCAGGTGAAGAGATCTGTACGTTTGATTTGCTCCGGATTAAAGGTACCTACTCCACTGCTTTCTTCCACAAAAGGGACATTCCCATATAAATCTAAAGCTTGGTAATAAGCCAGATCCCGGAGGAAACGGGCTTCAGCCCTATAGAATCCGATGTCCGTGCGAAGCTGTCCGCTGACCCCCCGTTTATCCAGTTCGCTGTCTGCGGTTTCTCTTAAATATTCGTTTGCGATAGAAATCAAATAGTAAATACGTTCATAGGTAATGGTGATATAGTCATTTGCAGCCGACCAGCTTTGGTTGTGTAAATCGGGAAGTCCACTGTTATTCCAGGCACAGATTGCTTCATCTGTAGTAAGTTCCTGAAGATTCCAAAGCTGACGGAGATAGTTCGAGGTACCTTCATCGTTTGTAGATAAGTCCGGATTGCCATCCGGGCCGATCTGACCGCTTAAGGCAAAAACAGAATAGATTTTTGCCAGGACTTGGCGATAGGCTTCCGGATTGTCATATACATTTTTTGAACTAATGATATCTTTATCAATAGGGGTTGTATTCAGATCTCCTATACAGGAACCTGCACCGAAGGCGAATAAAAGCCAGATCGTATAAAACCGGAATTTCGGATATTGAATATAGTTTTTCATAATATACAGATTTACAAATTACGATTTAAAAACCCAGGTTGACTCCCAGTAAAAAAGTACGGGGACGGGGATAAATATTGTTGTCGATACCATTGAATATTTCAGGGTCAAGACCTTTATATCTGGTAATTGTAAATACATTTTGCATAATGGCGAATACTCTTAAGTCGATACGGTTTTTCCATAATTTCTGAAAATTGTATCCCAGCGTAATATTATCCAGTTTCATAAAAGAAGCATTTTGAACGTAATAGTCGGAAAAATACTGAGCTTCCCGAAAATTGGTTTTATTTACTGCAGTGGGAATATTGGAATAAAAACCTGTATTATCATACATACGGCTGTATAAAGCGCCATTGGACTGGACATTATTATAAACATAATTGCCAAAACTAAACCTACCGGCAATGTTAAGGTCCCAGTTTTTATATTTCAGGTAAGAAGAAAAGCCGGCCAGCCATTTGGGAGCTGGACTTTTATAACGGTAAAGGTCGAGTTGGTTAATGATACCGTCTCCATTCAGGTCGACATACACTCCTTCCAGAGGTTTTCCGTTTTCATCGTATACCTGATGATAAACGTAGAAAGCATTGGAAGGATGCCCTTCGCTGTGAATTTGTATCGTAGTACCTGTACCTCCGGCAATACCTCCGGTTAAAACACCTACGTAATTAGGGTCTTTATTCCGGATGAGCTTGATAATTTTGTTTTTATTGTAAGACATATTGACATTTACTTCCCAATGCCAGGAGTCGTTCGTAATCGGTACAGTATTCAAGGTAATTTCGAATCCTTGATTGGATAAGTCACCGACGTTTGTAGTCAATTTATTTGTCAGGTTAGATCCGGCTGCTATAGGAATTTCATTGAGCAGGTCTTTGGTTTTACGGTAATAATAATCGATGGAACCATTGATCCGGTTGTTATAAAATCCAAAATCTACAGCGACATTCCAGGTTGTTGTTTCTTCCCATTTAATATGGGCATCATAACCGTTGGGACGAAGAGTATATACAAAGTCGTTGCCGAATTGGTATTGGGCCTTATCATTACTGATCGTATAATTGGGTAGATAAGGGTAATCATTCCCGATAATATCCTGTTGCCCTGTGATACCGTATCCTAAACGTAGTTTTAAAGTGGAAAGATTTTCAAAGCGACTCATAAAGTCCTCCTGGTCGATACGCCAGGCAAGGGCTAATGAAGGGAATGTCCCCCAACGTTGATTTTTGGCAAAACGGGAAGATCCGTCTCCTCTTAACGTAAAGGTCAATAGGTATTTATCCATAAAAGTATAATTGAGACGACCGAAAAAAGACAAAAGATAATTTTCAGACGCATCTTCATTATTTTCTTTTACATAAGTTCCGGCTGTATTGGTCGCATAAGAATAACTGCTTTTTTTGAAATGCTGCCAGGAATAGCCTGCAACTACATCGAAAGTACTGTAAATTTCTTCTACCTGTTTATTATAATTCAAATAGAATTCTAGCAATTCATTGTGTTTTTTTTCGTTATATTTTTTGTGATAACCGCTTCCGTGTATTTCGTCGTAAGTCCAGGCAGCATCTTCCGGTTCAATCACTTTTCCGTCACTTTTAGAATAATCGTAAGCCAAATTCAGGTTGGCGCGCATATCCGGAAAAAAATGCAAGCGGTAATCAAATTGAATATTTCCGATAAAACGTTTTACTTTTGATTTATCACTGTGTTGTTTTAAATGAGCTACCGGATTTTTGGTAGCAATAATATTAGGGTTGCCGGTAGTTGCCTGTGTCCAGGTAAAATATCCGCCGAATCTTTCATTTCCGTCCATTACGGGCCGGGTCGGGTCGAAAAGTAAGGCTTCTCCGATCGCATCTGAGTTTCCAAAGTTATTTTTAATATACATTCCTTTAGCATGTATATTAATTTTCAGAAAATCGTCAAAAAAGGAAGGATTCAGGTTCAAGGCCCCTGTAAAACGTTTCAGATTGGTTGTTTTTAAAATACCTTGTTGGTTAGTATAGCCTAAAGATAATCGAAAAGGGGTATTGTATTTATATCCGGAAAAATCCAGGTTGTGGTCGTTACTAACGGCAATCCTATAAATTTCCTTTTGCCAGTCGGTATTGTCTGTACCGAGGTTATTTATAATATTTGCATTTCCTGCAAACTGTTTTTTTACAGTTTCCCGGAATTCGTCAGCGTTCATGACATCAATTTTTCCTTCTTTCCAGCCAATACCGACTTGCCCGGAATAATTCACCCGGAAAGGTTGGCCTTTTTTACCCTGTTTTGTCGTAATTAAGATCACTCCGTTAGAAGCACGGGCTCCGTAAATAGCCGTAGAAGAGGCGTCTTTCAGTACAGTGAACGTTTCGATATCAGCCGGGTTTATGGAGTTTAAGGGATTTCGCATACCCGAAATATTAGAATTATCCAAAGGTACTCCGTCTACAACGATCAAAGGATCGTTACTGGCCTTCATGGAGGAACCTCCCCGGATACGGATTGTGGCTCCGTCTCCCGGAGCTCCTCCACCGGTCGTAATTTGTACCCCCGGCGTTTTCCCGATCAGAAGATCCTGAGGAGATGACATTACCCCTGGATTAAAATCATTCGCATTTATAGCTACAACAGAACCAGTAGCATCATTTTTCCGGACTTGTCCGTAACCGATGACTACAACTTCCTGAAGTTCCTGCAAATTTTCCTGAAGGGCAATATCCAGTACCCGTTGGTTTGTAATCGTTACCTGCTGGGGTCTGTAACCAATAAATGAAAATTCCAGCACATCTCCCGGGTTAACTTTTAAATTATAGTTGCCGTCAAGATCAGTGGCTGTTCCTGTATACGTGCCTCTTATGACGACACTTACTCCCGGTAAAGGTTGGCCGTCAGCAGCGTCTGTCACTTTTCCTGTAAGATTTATTTCCTGACCAAAACTGTTCAGGCTCAGTAAAAGAATAAATGATAAAATAGGAAACAAAGTTCTCGTCAGTTTTTTTCGTTTCATAATCATCAGGTTTACATGGTATAGTTGTCCGAAAATAGAAAGACATTTTAGGCTGTATACGTAAACTTTATTGAAAGACGTTGGTATTATTTACATAAAAAATATTAATATTTGATTAAATGGCGGATAGCAGGCTTTTTAAGCAGAGAATCCCGGAAAAAGCTTTTTAAAGACAAGTGTTTTTCCTCTTTGAAACTTTCTGAACAACTGGGACGTTAAATGTTTACCAGAAAAGTATTTAGTACCAGCCGTTAATTTTGAAGACGGTACATCTGTCATTTGACATAAATGCTGTTTTGTCGGAAACTTGTTTTTGATCGTTTCAGCAATATATTTAGTGTTTGGGGGCTAAAGAAAGATTTATTAATTTTATAATTTTCAATTATAAAGCTATAATAGTAAAAAGAATGATATTTAAAATTATTACAATAATGCTCTTACTTTTGTCTTTCTGGACGTGTAAAAGAAATGCTGTCCGTATACCTGAACATTCTGCGGTATATGATTTAGCTACGCCGATACAATTAAATACTGATACCACCCGTGTCCATTTGACAGATTATTTTCTTTATCCGGAAAAGATCAAAAAGATTATTCCGCCTTCGAATGTAAAACTAATAGAGGAAAAAGAAAAGAAAGAAATTTTACTTCTTCCGGAAAAAGGGATGAAAGCAATGGAAAATATCCGTTTTCGGTATGAAGGTTATACTTATGATATTCCGGTGCTCCGGAGTGTTAAAAAGCCTGTGAAATATACTTTTGATCCTCAGGGGAAACAATATCATAAAGTACAATTGGCAGGAGAAATGAATGCTTGGAATCCGGACAATACAAATTTAGAATTAAGGGATGGGTTGTGGCAAACCACTTTATATCTGGCACCCGGGCAATATCAATATTTATTAGTTCTGGACGACAGCAAACAATTGGACCCGGGCAATAAGGAGCGGATGGATAATAATATGGGAGGATATAATTCTGTATTGAACGTAGGGGAAGAAGTTGAAAAAGCCCCTGAAATTTTTACGGATAGAGTAAGTGGGGACACTGTTTTTCTTTCGAGTCAAAATCCGGTGGAAGAGTGGCTCGTATATATTCAAAATCAGTTACTCAGTCAAAGAAGCATCATTCAGTCCGGTTCTGTTACAGGTATTGTGATCCCCGAAGAAGCGCGTAAATTAAAACGTTCTGAATTAAGGGTATGGGCTATAAATAAATATGGCGTTTCCAATGACATTTTTATTCCTCTTGATAAAGGGAAAGTAATAGAAAAAGCTTCTCTCTTAAATCGGTTTGATAAAAGGGCTTCTACCCTTTATTTTCTGATGGTAGACCGTTTTAATGATGCTCAGGGAGAAAATAATCATCCTTTGGATCCGAAAGAAGTTTTACCTCTTGCCAATTACATGGGGGGAGATATAGTAGGGATTACACAAAAATTAAAAGAAGGATATTTCGATTCCCTGGGGATGAATACAATTTGGTTATCTCCGATTACGCAAAATCCCGAAGGGGCTTACGGATTTTGGAAAGATCCGAAGACGAAGTTTTCAGGTTATCACGGTTATTGGCCGGTTTCTTCTTCTAAAGTCGATTATCGCTATGGAACTTCAGAAGAATTGAAAGAGCTGGTAGAAGAAGCGCATAAACGGAATATAAATGTAATTCTCGATTATGTGGCGAATCATGTACACGAGGAACATCCGCTTTATAAACAACATCAGGAGTGGGCAACAGACCTTTATTTGCCTGACGGCTCTCTGAATACCGAACGTTGGGACGAACACCGCCTCACAACATGGTTCGATACATTTTTACCCACACTGAATTTGGAAAATCCTGAGGTGTATGGACCAATGACAGATTCAGCTTTATTTTGGATAAAAGAATATAATTTGGACGGTTTCCGTCATGATGCGACCAAACATATCCCGGAAGTATTCTGGAGAACATTGACATATAAATTGAAAAAAGACATAATGCTTCCCAGGGATATTACTATTTATCAGGTAGGGGAAACCTATGGAAGCCGGGAATTAATTGCTTCTTATATTGGTTCGGGACAGATGGATGGACAATTTGACTTTAATGTTTACGATGATGCTGTTGCAACTTTTGCCCGTCCTGATGTCGGTTTTCAGCGTTTGAATAACTCTTTGGAAGAAAGTTTTCATTATTATGGGGTACACAATCTCATGTCGTATATTTCTGGAAATCAGGACAGAGCTCGTTTTATTTCTTATGCTGCAGGGGATCTTACTTTTGAAGAAGACAGCAAAGTTGCCGGCTGGACCCGTAGCATTGGGGAGCGTAGGCCTTCGGATGAAACTGCTTACGACAAGTTGATACAACTTATTGCTTTCAATGCTACCATACCGGGTATACCCGTACTTTATTATGGTGATGAAATTGGAATGACGGGAGGGAATGATCCGGACAACCGCCGGATGATGCGTTTTCAAAATTTAAGCGAAGAAGAAAAAATGGTGAAGGAAAAGACAGCTACTTTGATGAAATTCAGAAGAAGTAGTATGGCGCTGATGTATGGCGACTTTATACCTCTACGGGTGGAGAGTAAAGTTTATGCTTATTTACGCTCGTATTTCGGGCAGGATGTTATTGTGGTTTTTAATAAAGAAACGGAAGAGGTGACTTTGAAACTTGATCTTCCCCAACGGAGTAGGAAAGAGCAATTTAAAGCCTTATTCGGAGGACGTTTCAGTTATGATAATTCGAAATTAATTGTCGATGTACCGGCGAATGGGATTGAGATTATTTATAATTAAAAGAGATAGCGGTGCCGGATTGCTATAATTTATTGATTTATAATATTAAATTAGAACGTATGAGAAAATTTTTATTTGTACTTTTTGTTTTAATGATTGCTTTTACGGCTTGTAAAGACAAAAAAAACCGGAATAAAGAGATTGCTACGCCAGTGCCTGTATTTAAAACCCCTCAGGTTGTGCCCTGGGCTAAAGATGCGGTGATTTATGAAGTAAATGTCCGTCAATATACTCAGGCAGGAACTTTCAATGCATTTGCAGATCATTTGCCCCGTTTAAAAGAGTTAGGTGTAGATATACTTTGGTTTATGCCTATCCAGCCGATTTCCGAAAAAAATAAAAAAGGATCGCTGGGGAGTTATTATGCTGTTCAGGATTATCAGAAAGTAAATCCTGAATTTGGGACGATGGACGATTTTAAAGCATTAGTCAAAAAGGCTCATGAGATGGGATTTAAAGTAATTCTGGACTGGGTTGCAAATCATACAGGTTGGGATAATTGGTTGATCGTAGAACATGAAGAGTGGTATACGCAAATCAATGATTCCGTTATAGCCCCTGTAGCTGATTGGACGGACGTAGCTGATTTAAATTATGAACAACCGGGCTTGCGTCAATATATGATTGAAAGTATGAAATTTTGGGTAAAAGAAGCGGATATCGATGGTTATCGTTGTGATGTAGCAGCAATGGTCCCTACCGATTTCTGGGAAGAAGCCAGAATGGCGCTGGATAGTTTAAAACCGGTATTTATGTTGGCAGAAGCCTGGGAGCCGGAGTTGACAGCTACTGCTTTTGATGCTTGTTATGCCTGGGATTTATTACATACGATGAATGATATCGCGGCTGGTAAAAAAACGGCTGCTGCTTTACCGGCTTATTTTCACCAAGTGGATAGTATGTATGCTCCCCGTACAATTCTTATGAATTTTTTGACAAATCACGATGAAAACAGTTGGAATGGTACAATTAATGAACGTTTTGGAGATATGCAAAAGGCATTTGCTGTATTAACTTATACGGTACCGGGAATGCCTTTGGTATATAGCGGACAGGAAGTAGGATTGAATCATCGGCTGGAATTCTTCGAAAAAGATGAAATCAAATGGAGCGATGATAAAAAATTGACAGCTTTTTATACACAGCTGGATAAATTAAAACATCAGAATCCGGCTTTATGGGCAGGTATAGAGGCCGGAAAAATGCGTATTTTACATACAACTGCTCCTGAACAGGTTTTTGCTTTTACCCGTACCAATGGGGATAATGAATTATTGGTTATCCTCAATTTGAGCCGGAAAAATGTCTCTTTTAAATTTGAAGAGATGCCTTTAAATTCATATGTGGACGCTTTTACGGGAAAGGATGCGGCCTTATCCACTCCATTCAAAATGCAGCCCACAGAATATAAGGTGTTCTTGAAAAAATAGAAACTAGTAAATCCCTTGCAGTTAAATAGCATCTTTGCTTAATGAATGCTTCCGCTAGGTAATATGTATTCATATATCCGCAAGGGATTTATTGTTTTTTATTATTACTGCGCTTTATATACATGCTCTTCTTTCCCGGCTTACGGTTCCCCGGACATCTTTTCCTCTATTATTTAGATTTAATCTGAATCGCAATTGTTTATCATTTTTCTGACTGTTTCTAAAGATTGTAAAATGTTTCTTTTGCGCAAGAATGAATTATAATCATTTGATTATAAATATTTTAATGATGCGTGGGAGAGGGGATATGTAAAACGGCTTAGAATTTCAGATTTCTTTTTAACTGATATAAAAAATCTCCGTATAAATAAAAATCGGTTTGTATCATTTTATGGATTGTAGGCTGATCAGTCAGAAATGTAATAAATGAATTTATGGTAGAAAATACAAATTTGAAGTGCAAACCGCAACTTCGTTTCTGGACCTTATGGAACATTAGTTTCGGTTTTTTTGGCGTACAGATTGCTTATGCATTACAAAGTGCTAATGTGAGTCGTATTTTTGCAACCTTAGGGGCAGATCCGCATACTTTGAGTTATTTCTGGATATTGCCTCCTTTGGCCGGAATTATTGTACAGCCGATTGTTGGTTCGCTCAGTGACCACACCTGGACTCGTTTCGGACGCCGTATTCCCTATTTGTTTGTCGGTTCATTACTGGCGGTGATTGTCATGTTTTTGTTGCCCAATGCAGGGAGTTTCACTCATTATATGAATGCCATGTTGTTTGGACTTATTGCCTTAATGTTATTGGATACTTCTATCAACATGGCGATGCAGCCTTTTAAGATGCTGGTCGGGGATATGGTAAATGAGGAGCAAAAAGGATTAGCTTATTCTATTCAGAGTTTTTTATGTAATGCCGGTAGTTTAGTCGGTTATCTTTTTCCTTTCTTTTTCACATTAGTGGGAATACAAAATATTGCTGCTCCGGGGATGATCCCGGATACAGTCATTTATTCTTTTTATGTGGGAGCTATTATTTTGATTTTATGTGTGATTTATACTTCTGTAAAAGTAAAAGAAATGCCTCCTAAAGAATTTGAAGAGTTTCACGGAATTACTGCTGAAGAAAAAAAAGAAAAGAGTGACTTTATTTCTTTATTGATTCATGCTCCCAAAGTATTCTGGACGGTGGGATTAGTGCAGTTTTTTTGTTGGGCAGCATTTATGTATATGTGGACTTACACCAATGGAGCCATCGCCCAAAATGTCTGGGGGACCGGAGATACAGCCTCTGCCGGTTATCAGGAAGCCGGGAATTGGGTCGGGGTTTTGTTTGCTGTTCAGGCAATAGGTTCTGTTTGTTGGGCAGTTGTTTTGCCTTTATTCCGTTCCCGTAAATGGGCTTACTCCCTTAGTTTGTTAATAGGCGGACTTGGTTTTATTTCCACTTTATTTATTCACAATCAGTATATACTTTTCATTTCTTTTGTTTTGATCGGTTTTGCATGGGCTGCTATGCTGGCTATGCCTTTTACAATTCTGACCAATTCTGTCTCTGGTAAAAATATGGGAGCTTACCTGGGGTTATTCAATGGGACGATATGTGTACCACAGATTGTTGCAGCCCTGGCCGGAGGATTTTTATTACATGTTGTGGGAGGAAAACAGATTGGGATGCTGGTATTAGCCGGTGTATTATTAGTGATAGGAGCTGTTTGCGTATTTATTATTAAAGAGACTTATTCTCACCATACTGAGGAATGTGAGGGGATAGAAAATAAAAAATAAATTAAATAAGAGAATCATGAAAGCTTGTATTTTCGATTTAGACGGAGTAATTGTCGATACGGCGAAATATCACTATTTGGCATGGAAAGAAATTGCTGCTGAATTAGGATTTGAATTTACGGAAAGAGACAATGAATTACTGAAAGGAGTAAGTCGCATGGCTTCTTTGGATATATTATTGAGTATTGGAGGAGTTGATTTATGCGAGGAAGAGAAATTTAAATTAGCAGATAAGAAAAATCAAATATACTTGAGTTATATCACAAAGATGACTTCCGGCGAAGTTTTACCGGGGGTCCGGGATTTTTTAAATGCCCTACATCGGAATGGAATTAAGGTTGCATTAGGGTCAGCCAGTAAAAATGCGAAAACTATTTTAAAACAAGTTGGCATTGAGAAAATGTTCGATGCCATAGCGGATGGGACCAATGTGACAAAGGCTAAACCGGATCCGGAAGTTTTCCTTAAGGGGGCTGAACTATTGGGATTATCGTCCGAAGATTGTATTGTTTTCGAAGATGCCGTTGCGGGAATAGAAGCAGCCCATCAGGCAGGAATGAAATGTGTAGGGGTGGGAAATCGGGAAATTTTGAGAACGGCTGATGTTGTTATGGCGGATTTTACACAGATAAAAATAGAAAATGGGGAATTGGTAATAAATGGAGAAATAATAAACTTTTGAATCTTGGAAGCGGTTTGACTGCTTTTAACATTGTAATTTTAAAGCTATGAATAAATATCTGAAAGTAAATGACTGGTGTATTATTGAAGAAGGATTTGATCCCAGAAATCATCGTTCTTCCGAAAGTATTTTTAGTCTGGGAAACGGAAGAATGGGACAAAGAGCCAATTTTGAAGAAAAGTATTCCGGGAGTACTTTACAAGGTACTTATATCGGTGGAGTTTATTATACGGATAAAACCCGTGTGGGATGGTGGAAAAACGGATATCCGGAATATTTTGCGAAAGTATTAAATGCTCCTTACTGGAATGGAATTGATGTGGAAATTAACAGTGAGCAACTGGATTTAGCGGTTTGTAAAGTAAAAGACTTTATCCGTATTCTGAATATGAAAGAAGGGTATCTGGAGCGTTCTTTTATTGCAGTTATGCCCAATGGAGATGAAGTTAAAGTGAACACCAGACGCTTTATCAGTATGGCCAATAAAGAAATCGCCGCCATACAGTATGCCATTACCCCCTTGAATTTCAGCGGAGATATATTGTTTACTTCATATATTGACGGAGACGTAAAAAATGAAGATGCCAATTATAATGAAAAATTCTGGGATATTTTAGAGACAGATTCTTTACACGGGGAATCCTACTTACGTTCACAGACCAAAAAAACCAATTTTCAGGTTGGAGTAGGGATCAAATATACAATTACATTGGAGGGTAATGAATATCCTACTTCGGATGATGATACGATTATGGATCAAAACTATGTGGCAAATAAAGTATCTGTATTTGTTGAAAAAGGAAAGCAGGTTTGCTTTTATAAATATGTGGCTGTTTTGAGTTCTATGAATCACAGTGTTTCTGATTTATTGCCCAATGCCAAAATTCTGGTAAACGATGCCTGTACCAAAGGCTTTGATACTTTATTGGAAGAACATCAGTTGGTCTGGAAGAAAATATGGGAACATTCTGATATTGTTATTGAAGGAGACGTGGAAGCGCAACAGGGGATACGCTTTAATATTTTCCAGTTAAACCAGACCTATACGGGAGATGATGCCCGGTTGAATAT
>JAEXFF010000152.1 GCA_023400335.1 Bacteroidota bacterium | reverse complement strand
CTATATTGGCCAAGATAGAATTGAGTTGCTGGATTTCCTGATAAGACAAGCCGATGATTTCTCCCGTTTTGTCTTTTATGCCGAATAGTATCATTCCACCACGAGCATTGGACATAGCTACCATTTCGGCGGCAATACTGTCTTGGTTGGGAAAGCATTCCTTGAATTGTACCGTACTGGTTTCTCCACATTTTATAATGAGCTGTAATTCTTTGCTGTTCATTTTTCTAGGTTTGTTTGTGAATCCTGTACAAAAGTACGGTAAAAAAGTGAGGAAAGTTTTATGAGATTATTTAATTTATGAGGGAAATAATTGTAGTTTTGCTTCCTTCATCAAAAGTGAAGAGAAGCAAAACCATATTTTATTATTTCAGTAAGAAGGTTAATCCGCATGGACCTACCCCTACATTGTATTTGTTTGTAAATTTGCCGTTTGCCGAATATTCGTTTACATAGCCATCAGTGGTATAACTTGGCCATCCTCCAACCATATTGTAAGAACTGATATAAATGTTTCCGGTAAATGGATTGACTGCGATGCCACAAGGGCTATCAACAGGTTGATCTATTAAATTTTTTGTTTCATTTCCTGTTTTTGTATCTATACTGAAATAAGTATTTGCCGTTGCGCCATAAGGAGCATTGATAAGGTAAAGGGTATTATCTTTTACAGTCATTAATGTTGCTTCCGTTACATCTGTAACAATATTCATATTGTCAATTTTTTGTACTTTAGCTGATATGTCATTATAATTACCCATTGCTAAGACATATACGTTTCCTTCCGTAGTAGAACAAATTTTAGTGGGATTTAGTCCTACGGGTATTCTTTTTGCTTCTGTAAATGTCTTTAGGCCTATTTTAGAAACACTTTTTCCATTTGCATAATCTGCACCGTAATTCATTCCGTCTGAGTTAGCAACATACAGGTAGCCGTTGGCCACTGTCATCTCTTCTGGATTTGGACCAACGTTTAATGTTGCATCGATAGTTAGACTAAGGGTGTCGATACGGGAAACGTACCCATCATACATAGAAACATATACTTTTCCATTAGCAGCTATAATATCACGTGGACCTTCCCCTTGAGTGGATGTCGGAACAATCTGTTTGATGGATTTAGCTGTATTTTTGTCTACTATTTCTATAATATTTGAACCATATATGGCAATATACATTTTCGAACCGTACACTATTGCATCTTGAGGGGTACTTCCCAAACTTCTTTTGTTTATGTCAAAAAATACATTATTGCTTGCTGTTCCTTTTTCAAAGTTAATAAAAGAAAGTGTTCCATTAACATTGTTGCTAAGATTACCTGCATTAATAACGTACAAGCCTGTTGCCTCGGTTGGCGAAGTTACTTCGGGAGTCGTGTCGGGTTGTGAAGAAGGGTCTTCTTCCGGATCTCTAGGAACTTCGATCTCATTGTCATCATCGTTACAAGCACAGAACAGCGGAGCTATACTAAATAAGGCTGCTGCAAAAAATAAATGTTTGAATTTCATACTTATATAATTTTTAAAAATGAATACTGCAAGTTAGTTTATAGCTTCTACCCGGCATCGGGTAGCTTTTCACTATGTCATATTGTTTATTTCCCAAATTAATAATATCTCCCCGAAGATTGTATGTAAACTTCTTTATCTTGAAGCTGCGGTATAATGAAAGTCCGTATTCTATATATCCATCCATTTCATTACTTGGACGATTTTCGGAAGCAATATATCGTTTGCTCACACCTGTAGCATGAAGAGAAGCATTTATGAAAGGATTTTCCAAGGCTAAAGAAGCACCTGCGCTATGACGTGGGGTATATGCAATCTGATGTTTGTAATATACGACTTCCGGGTCTGTTTTATCTACTGCATATTGATAGGTATAGTTTCCGGTCAATAGTAAGGAATAATGTTTTGCCAGTTGGAAAGTGGTGTTTATATTGGCATCTACTCCCCAAATTTCTACTTTGCCTAAATTTACCATATTCCAGATAAACATATTATAGGGCATTGCCACAATTTTATCTTTTACCTTATTATAATACCCATCCAATGTCAGACTGATTGCTGGTAGCCAGCTTGTAAAGTTGTTCTGGTAAGTGATACCTATATTATATTGTTGAGCCTTTTCGGGACGAAGATCACGGCTACCCATCCGGTCAAAGTAGTTTTCAGAAAAAGTAGCCACTCTGAATATGTCTTTATAGGAAGCCCGAAGGTATAGCTGTCCGTCTGTACAAGGTTTCCATGAAAAAGAGAAGGAAGGGGATAATTTTCGCCGGTTCTCAGCTCCGTTTCCTTCTTTTGCACCATTAAGATATATCGATCCGAGTAGTATGGCAACAGCTGTTATGTTATCAGTTTGATATCGGAGAGTTGCTGTTTGTAATATAGAATGCCGGTAAGGGCTTGTATTGTTAGGAGTATTGGCATTTAGGTTATTATATATGTAATCTGCCGCATAAACCATGCTCCAGTGACTAGTCGGAGTATATAGTAATGCTCCTGATGTATAGTATTCTCGTTGGAAATAACGGTCGTTTAATTCTCCTCCGGGGTATTTTCCTCCTTCATCGTGGTAATGAGATTGGCTCCAGTTAAATTTCCCATTGATTAACAAAGAAAGATTATTTTCCCAATAAGTACGGTAATGTACTTGTGAAAAGAAATTTCGTTCGCGTAACTTCTCACGGCTTTTCGCGTTGTAAAGAATGACTGCACCGGGTAATTGCTGATTTGTATCGTAATAATAAATCTTTCCGTTCAGTGTGCTTCTGTTATTAGGGCTGATGTAAAGATTCAGTTCTCCTCTGTAGGTTTGAATGTTGTTGTTATAGCGTTTTTCTTTGGAAACATAATCTCCGTTGACTAAAGTGAAAGGATATAGGTTATCTGCCCTCATAAATTCACCAGTGGTAGATGCTGAAATCTTTTCGTTAAACTTTTGTTCGTAGCGGATAAGGGGATTAATCATCCCGAAAGAACCTGTCTTTATCTGTCCCGTCAAGTGATTTTTTTTGTTTGAAAAATCCGGGGATATGCTTTGTAATTTTAAGGCGGCAGCAGAAGCAACTGTACGTGCCGGTACAAAAATATCTTCATTGTCCCCAATGGTCAGTGAAATTTGCTGGATATTGTCAATAGAGAAACGAGACAAGTCTATTTGTCCGCTTTGACAATCACTGAGTGTAACCCCGTCATAAACTACGGCTGTATGTTTGGCTCCTAAACTCCGAACGGAGATAGTTTTCATTCCTCCTGCACCCCCATAATCCTTTATGTTGACTCCTGAGAAGCGACGTAAAGCATCAGCAATATCCGTAATGCCTTGTTGTTGCAATTGCTTCTTGTCGAGTTGTTGGAAGGGACTGCTACTTTTAACCTGTTGCTTGGTACGTTCAGCCGTAACCGTAACTTCGTCTATTTTATGCACTTTCCCGGTAATGGAATCTCCTTTCTCCTGTGCCTGTATTTCA
>JAEXFF010000024.1 GCA_023400335.1 Bacteroidota bacterium | reverse complement strand
CTGCCGGGGTTGTCGTCCGGCTGTAATTATATCCGGTATTAAAATCCAGAGTCGGGAAAAGAGCCGAACGGGCAATCCTGACGTCCAAAGCCGATATCTTCTGATCTTTACGGGCAATCAGTAAAGTCGTATTCATGGCCAGCGTATTGTGGTACAATTCCTCATAGACTAAAGGCGACTGTAAAACAATAGTATCCTGCACATACATAGCCCTCTGCAAATCGGAGTTCATAATCATATTCAGGGATATATAGGCGCTTTTCAACAATTCTTTTTGTTTCATATATTTTGAACTGTCCGCATTCAGGTCTATTTTTGCCTGTTGTAATTCCAGTCCGGACAATACTCCCAGTACATATTTGTCGTGAGCTTCATTAAAACGCTCACTGGAAAGAGCCAGAGAGTGCTTGGCAGCGTCGAGCTTACTGTGTTGGACGATCACATTATAATAAGCTTCACTTACATTTACAACCAGATTCTCCATAGACATCTGCGTATTGAGCTCCCCGATAGCCAGCATTTCCTGATATTTTGTATAAGTTGTAAACATCGACATTCCGTCAAATAAACGCCAATTCAGGGAAACACCTGCCGAATAGGCATCCGAAGCCAATCCACTCGTTTCATTCACTTCTCCTCCTATTCGGGTTTTACTGTCAGTGAGCCGCTGATTTTGTTCCGCATCCAAAGCAACCGTCGGTAAAAAAGGGGCATAATTTGCATTATTCTCCGCTATCTTTTCCTGATTCCGTACCATTTTGATGCTATAATTTGCCTCCAAAGCCTTTCCGATGCAATCTTCCAGGGTTATCTTTTCCTGTGCCTGTACAGGAAGGCTAACTATTAAAAGTAAGATAAAAAAAACGAATCCCGATCGTCTCATCTTTTCTATTTCTTAAATCGTTAATTTTTATTCCCTATGTTCTTCTTTTATTACCGGCCTATCCGCAGATAAATAAGAATAAATAGCGGGTATAATAAATAAAGAAAGGAAGGTTGCACATACCATTCCGCCTACCACCGCGATTCCCATGGCGACCCGGCTCTCGGCTCCGGCACCTGTCGCCATTGCCATCGGTAAAATCCCCAGTACAGTCGACAGGCTGGTCATCAGAATCGGACGGAAACGCGCTACAGCTGCATTTTTTACGGCTTCCATCATCGGTTCTCCCATAGCCTTCCGCTGATTGGCAAATTCTACAATCAGAATACCATTTTTCGATACTAATCCTATCAACATGATGATTCCGATCTGGCTGAAAATATTCATGGTTTGTTCGAAATACCAAAGGGATACCATCGCTCCGATCAGGGCCAAAGGTACTGTCAGCATAATAATCAAAGGATCCCGGAAACTCTCAAACTGAGCTGCCAGTACCAGATAAATAAATACCAAAGCCAGAATAAAAGCGAACATCAAACTGGAAGAACTCTCCACAAAATCTTTCGAACTTCCGGAAAGTGTCGTCTTAAAATTATCATCCAGCACTTCTTCAGCTATCCGGTCCATTTCTTCCAACCCCTGGGATAAAGTCTTGCGTTTTGCCAATCCGGCTGAAACTGTCGCGGCCACAAAACGATCATACCGATACAACTGGGGAGGCATAGAACTTTCCGAAGTAGTTACCAGATTGTCCATAGCAATCAAATCCCCGGCTTCATTCCGTACATATATATTTTGCAAATCGGAAGGTTTGCTCCGGTTTTCCCGGTCCAACTCACTCAATATCTGATATTGTTTTCCATTCAGAATAAAATAACCTACTCTCTGTTCACTCATTGTCAACTGTAAAGTTTGGGCAATATTCTGCATAGATACGCCCATCACAGCCGCTTTGTCCCGGTCTATATTTATGGTTAATTCCGGTTTTGTAAACTTCAGGTTTAAATCTGCTACTGAAAATACCGGACTTTTATTTACCTCCTCCATAAAACGGGGTAAGACCCGTTTCAAATCTTCCAGATTTTTAGCCTGTATCACGTATTCTACCGGCAACCCACCCCTTCGTCCTCCGAATGTTTGCTGCTGAGAAACCATGGTACGGGCCCCTGTAAACTGACGAACTTTTACACCCAGTTCATCGGCTATTTCCTGTTGGGTACGTTTCCGGCCTTCAGGATCCTTCAGCCATAAATTCAAGTTCGACCGATTGGTATTGCCACCTCCGATCATCTCGATGATTTTCTCCTGTTCCGGCACTACTTCCTCTAAATAAGCCGATAACTCGGAAGCATACCGGTTCATGTATTCAAAAGTCGCCCCCTCAGGAGCCGTTGATGTAATACGGATATTGGAACGGTCCTCCAAAGGTGCCATTTCCGAAGGAGTAGATTTCCACAATATATAAATCAGCACTGCCGACCCGGTTAAAATGAGGGGAGCAGTAAAACGCCACCTCATAAATCCCTCCAGCCAACGACGGTATAAATGAGTCAAACCATTGAAAAAAGGTTCGGTCTTCCGGTAAAACCAATTATCCGTAACATTCCGGGTTAACAATTTCGTAGATATCATCGGCGTAAAGGTAAGGGCTACGAAAGAAGAGATAATGACAGCTCCGGTGATCACAATACTGAATTCCCGGAATAAACGGCCTGTAGTTCCCTGTAGAAAAACGATGGGAAAAAAGACTGCAACCAAAGCGACAGTAGTCGCAATCACCGCAAAAAAGATTTCTTCCGATCCTTTATAACCGGCTTCCTTGGGAGACATTCCCTGCTCAATTTTGGTATAGATATTTTCCATTACCACAATCGCGTCGTCGACAACCAGACCAATCGCCAGCACAATCGCCAGTAAGGTCAGAATATTAATGGTAAATCCGGCCAGATACATGATAAAAAATGCTCCTACCAGGGAAATCGGAATAGCCAACACCGGGATCAAAGTTGTCCGCCAATTCCGTAAAAACAAAAAAATTATCAGTACAACCAGAACAAATGCTTCTATAATCGTACTTTTCACTTCATTGATCGAATTCCGGATAAAAACAGTATTGTCAAAAGCAATCCCGGCCTCCACATCTGCCGGTAAATCCTTTTCCAGATCTCCCATAACCGCATAAGCCCGGTCGACAATATCGATATAATTAGCACCCGGTTGAGGAATAATCACACAGGCTACCATAGGCACCCCGTTTCTCTTCATAACAGAACGCACATCCTCGGCATCTACTTCTGCAATCCCAATATCCCGGAACCGGATCACCTTATTATTATCTTCCCGGATCACCAAATTATTAAAATCGTCTATCGTCATCAACCGTCCCAAAGTCCGGATGGTCAATTCGGTATTCTCTCCTTCTATACGCCCGGAAGGCAATTCTACATTTTCGCGGGTCACCGCATCTCTGACGTCCATAGGGGTTATCCGGTAAGCAGCCAACAAAGCGGGATCCATACGCAAACGGACAGAATAACGTTTTTCTCCCCATATCGACACGCTACTGACTCCGCTGATCGTCTGCAACCTCTCCTTGTAATATTGCTCAGCATACATACTGAGATCGATCAGAGAACGCTGATCGCTCCGGAGAGAAACACCAAAAATCGGCTGAGCATCTGCATCCGCTTTAGTTACCGTGGGAGGGTCCACGTCCTTCGGTAATTTACGCATAGCTCCGGAAACCTTATCCCTTACATCATTGGCGGCTGTTTCCAAATCTACTTCCAATTCGAATTCCACCGTGATAAAGCTTCTTCCGTCCCTACTCGTACTGGTCAGTGAACGAATACCCGGAATACCATTGATAGAAGCTTCCAAAGGCTCCGTAATCTGCGTCTCAATAACATCCGCATTGGCTCCCGGAAAACTGGTAGATACGGAAATAATCGGCGGGTCCACACTCGGATAATCCCGTACGCCTAAAAATACTAACCCGATACATCCCACCAACATCAGGATTATATTCATCACAGTAGCGAACACAGGCCGCTTTATACAGGTAGACGATAAACTCATTTGATCAGAATATTACAAAAACAGCTTGACAGCATGATCCGCTTATAGTTCTATACTCACTTTATTTTTAATGCACTTTCCTTATTTGCCCAAAGTCACAGCCACCGTCATCCCTTCCCTTAACTGCATCAATCCTCCAACCAGGACAGTATCTCCGGGTTGCACGCCGGAAGTCACTTCCACATATTTTTCATCCCGGCTTTCCGTCTCCACCGGAATACTCACCGCTTTTCCATTTTTCACCACCCACATCCGTTTCCCATCCATTTCCGGTACGACAGCTTCCGTAGGAATAGCGATATACTCATTTTTTCCTTCTACCATCAGATTTCCTTTGGCAAACATCCCGGGCATCAGTTCATTGGCCCGGTTATCAAAACGCGCCCGCAACAAAATCATACGGGTTTTTACATCGATTAACGGATCTACGGCATATACCTGAGCGGTATATACTTTTTCACTACCTGTCGTACGAAATTTAATCTTTTGCCCCTGCAACCGATGGGCTGCATATTTTTCCGGAACAGAAAATTCAAATTTTAACACTGAATTATCCACAATAGTCGTAATCTTGGAACTAGGCTGTACATAACTTCCCTCACTTACATATCGGAAACCCATTACACCGTCAAAGGGAGCCCGTATTTCTGTCCGGCTGATTTTCACTTTTAAAAGCTCGATATCTGCTTCCAGTACATTGTAATCTGTTTGCAACTGGTCAAAAGACTCCCGGCTGATGGATTCCCGTTTTAATAAAATCCGCTGACGCTCCAATTTTTCACTTAATAATTTCCGTTGAAATTCAGCACGAGTCAACTGCGCCTGCAAATCAGCATCATCCACCTTTAACAATAATTCTCCCTGCCGGACGCGGCTTCCTTCCTGAAAATAAATCTTCCTTACTTTCCCAACAATTTCCGCTACCAGTTCCACCTCTTCATTTGCCAGCATCGTTCCCACAGCCATTATCCCGTTCCCCGCTTCTGAACGCGTGGCTACAATCCCTTTAACAGGCAATGCCCCTCCACTCGTCCGTCCCCCGGCAACTACTGACACCTCCGGCGTAACCTCAAACCAACCCAAACGAGGAATAAAAATAATTCCCAGTATGACGAAGACAATAACAATAATCAAACCTCTTTTTACCAATTTATTCATATCCTCTGAACATTAAATCACGTCCTATTCTCTCTTCCCCCAATTCCCTCCTCCGCTACCTTTTCCCTCAAAATTTATTTTCTATTCCGCACTTTTACCTTCCTAAACATTTTTACTGTTTATTTGACAATAAACATCCTTTTCCGTTTATTTCCAATTTTGTTAATAATATATTAAAATACGTTATTTTTAAAACCAACGTCTCCTTTTCAAAAAACCGAAAGCCAATATAGAGAGCACGATACATACGGCAAAAATAATTATGAAACCATAACGGTTTTCCGATAAAGAATTCGGGACATTCATACCGTACAAACTGGCTACTAAAGTCGGAATCATCAGCAACATCGAGATACTGGTCATACGCTTCATAATCACATTCAAATTATTAGAAATTACCGAAGCATAAGCATCCATGGTCCCGCTGAGAATATCGCTATATATACGGGCAGAATCCAACGCCTGCCGCAATTCGATTTCCACGTCTTCCACCAGATCATCATCATAATATTTCCGCTGGGATTTCAGATTTTTCAGTTTCACCAGTAAATTGTCATTTCCCCGCATAGAAGTAATAAAAAATACCAAAGATTTTTCTATTTTCAGTAAGCGCTGTAGTTCCTCATTCTCAATTGATTTCTCCAGTTCTTTTTCTACCCGCCGGCTCTGGTAATTGATTTGTTTCAGGTATTTCAAATACCAGACCGAAGAGGAGAGGAAGAGCCGGAACAGCAAATCCCAATGCCCTTCCAAGGTCAGTCGTTTCCGGTTGACATAGCGGATAAAATCCGGTAACATATCCGTATTATAATGGCAGACTGTAACAAAATAGGAAGCTTTCATAATAAATCCCAAAGGAACCGTAATATAAGGAATATCGTTCCCTTTGTCCCGGTAAGGAATACGTAAAATAATCAACGTCCAGCCGTCTTCTTCTTCAATACGGGGTCTTTCATCCGCATCTTCAATATCCGACAAAAACGAATCGGGAACATTCAAATCTTCGATAAGATATTTTATGTCTGTTGGGGTGGGCACCTCAACATTAATCCAGCAGTCAGCCTGCCACACCTTTTTTTCTGTGAAACCTTCATCACACCAAAGGAATCTTCTCATATAAAACCCTCCATTCATTACAAACAAAGGCTTTCGAGAAAAACCTTTGTTCAGATTAATACTGTTGATGATAATCGTCCATAGTTATTATTATGAATTTTGTGCAAAAATAATTTTTAAAAACTAAAAAATACCACAAACCAATTAAAAAATAAGCAAAAAACTCCCGGGGACGGGGGTTTTTGTGTCCTTGACGGTCTGAACACTATTTGTACGCACCTTTATAACCGTAACTATTTTAAATAAATCTGAAAATCAGATTTTTACACTTCGGTGTCGTTTTCTTCCCTGTATTAAGGCTCAGAATTTTTAATGTATAAATCCAGATATAAAGGTAAATGATCGCTATATCCACCGATATAACGGGGTCCCGCATAGGTGCGGAAAGGTTTATAACCATAATAGGTCCTATCTTCCTCCAGTAAAAAACGGGGTGCAAAAATCTGAAGATGCTGATGGACCTGCAAACGGCATTGACCGTTTAACAAATTTCCGGAAACAATAATCTGGTCAATCGTCTGCCACTGTCCTTTGTATTTATAACTCCCTTTATTGCGATGTAATAAATAATATCCCGTATTATACAACCGTTTGTTCTCCCACGAGCTGACATCGGAAGAAAGGACCTGCAATACGTGCGACTGGGCAGAACGGTTTGCTTTTCCGTTCAAATCTCCCAAAATCAGAATAGCCGGACGAATATATTGTTGCAAAAGTGTATCTATCTGCTGTTTTACAACCGAAGCGGCTTTCTCCCGCTTCCATTCGCTTTCCGCTTCTCCTCCCGACATGGAAGGGAAATGACAAACAAAGAAATGAAGTGTATCCTGCAACAGGGAATCTCCGGTTTTTAAAATACCTGTAACCTGCAAAATATCGCGGCTATATGAAACCTCCTTTTCAGATAAAGATACAGGCAAAAATATTTCTTCCAAAACGTGAAAATATTTTTTCCGGTATAAAAAAGCGACATCTATTCCCCTCGCATCGGGAGAGTCCTGATGTACAATTCCGTAATCAGCAGCGGCCAGCCGTGTTTTTAAAACCAGATCCAGCAATACATTCCGGTTTTCTATTTCGCACAACCCTACAAATGCCGGAAAATCTCCTCCCCCTGCTGCCTCAATCGCCTCCGCTATATTCAATAACTTAGTTGTATACCGGCCGGATGTCCAATGTAATCTGCCCTGAGGAGTAAAATCGTCATCCTGTGTCAGGGAATCGGACCTTATATCAAAAAAGTTCTCCACATTATAAGAAAGAACCCTATAATGTCCCTGTCCCCAAATTTTCAGAAAAAAGAACAGGCTTAGTCCGAGAATCATCTCCAAACGTAGCATCCTCATTAAACTACCTATTCCTGTAAATCTCTATAAATTCTGCTCTATTTTCCACCGCTTTCCACTAAAATTTCCCAATACTCCACGGCCCTTCGCATATGGGGAATCACAATCGTTCCTCCAACCAAGTTGGCAACTGAAAAAATTTCAAACATCTCGGGTGTTGTCACCCCTAATTCATAACACTTCTCCAGATGATATTTAATACAATCATCACAACGAAGTACCATGGAAGTCGCCAATCCCAGCATTTCCTTCACTTTAGCCGGAAGAGCCCCATCCTTATATGTATTGGTATCTATATTGAAAATCCTCTTGATGACCTTATTATCGGATTTCAGGATTTTTTCATTCATTTTCTCCCGGTATTCCCGGAATTCTTTAAGTTGTTCGTTCATCTTTTCTATTTTTAGGCCTATCCGAAAAAGCGGACGATGTCATTTACATTTGCCAGTATAAAAAGCCCCAACAATATCATCATTCCCGCAATCTGGGCATATTCCATAAACTTTTCACCAGGTTTCCGCCGGGTAATTACTTCATACAATAAAAACAAGACATGTCCTCCGTCTAAAGCCGGAATAGGTAAAATATTCACAACTGCCAGCATAATAGAAATAAAAGCGGTTAGCTCCCAAAAAATCTGCCAATCCCAAACCCCCGGAAAAATACTCCCCATCATCATCACTCCTCCCACAGACTTATACGCTTCTACTTTAGGCGAGAACAACAATTTTAATTGTTTAAGATAAGACGATACGGTCTGCGTTCCCTTTGCTATTCCGGCAGGAATTGCTTCCAGAAAAGTATATTCCCGCGAAGCCAGTTCCAGTCTCTCCGTAGAACCGAAATAAATACCGAACTTTCCGTCAGTACCCAAATCAAAAGCAAACTGTAATGTATCTTTTCCTCTTACGACTTTAGTCTCTACACGGGAATCAGCACTTTCCGCCAGCATATCTGTAAATTCATCGTAATACCGGAAAGAACGTCCGTTTACAGAAAGGATTTTATCTCCTTTCCGGATTCCTGCATCATAAGCCACGGAATAGTCAGCGAATTCTGCAACATAAGTACTGTCCATCAATTGCCGGGGTACCAATAACCGAAGTCTGCTATTTTTAGAAGATATTGCCAGCAAATCGGCAGTAAAAGTTTCGGGTATATTTAAACTGATCATTTTTCCGTCCCGTTTCACCTGAACCGTTTGGGGATGATCCAAAGTCATATCGGCCAGAATATTTGAAAAACGCTCCACCTTTACACTATCCAGAGAAACAATGATATCTCCCGTTTGCATACCCATTTTTTCAAATATGGGATCACATACTACTCCGTATTTAACATTTTCAGCCGGCAGATAAGTT
>JAEXFF010000151.1 GCA_023400335.1 Bacteroidota bacterium | reverse complement strand
GGACACGACGGAGGTATTGTACGACACAATATCTCCGTTTTTTTGTGTTAATGGAAAGAAAACAATAAAAATATTTAGATTTTTCAGAAGAAAAATGAAATATAAATTGTTGTATATCAGTATACTAAAAAAATAATTTATTTTTTTTGAAAAAAAAGAAGGAATAATGTAACCCCGGCCTGTTTTTCCCCGTTAAAGAGAGTGTAAATGATGATTGAAATTTATGATTTTATTTAGCTGTTATTTAGATTAAATTATTTAGCACACACCACGAGGGAGGGGATAGCTTATAAACAAGCTGGTTTTCAAAAGAGTTCTTTAAATGATTGAAGTATGGCCTACAGGACAAATATTACACCACGCACATACACACCACACACAGACGCACGCACACATACATACAACATCTTTTCATAGTCCTACATATTTCAGCTTTAAAGATTCTGCGGGATGCCTCCCTTTTATTTTTACTACGTTCGGTTTCCAGCTGCTTATTGGAAGAGCGAACGTTTTTTTTATCTGCTTTTTCAGCCTGCGTTTTTATACCGGAAAAAATAGAATGGAAAAATCTGAGGGACGTTTTTCAACGATTCCTTTCCTTTTTTAGGGAAAATTAGGTTTCCTCGTTTTACAAAAGTTTTCTTTTACGGTGTATTTATTGTAAATTTGCAGGTTCTAAAAAATGAAGAAATATGAAGGAATATCAGGAAGAGGAGGGGATTATTGCTATTTATGGAGCTCGTGAACATAATCTGAAAGATATAGATTTGACTATTCCGCGAAACAGTTTGACGGTTATTACAGGATTGAGTGGAAGTGGAAAATCGTCCCTGGCTTTTGATACAATTTATGCGGAAGGGCAACGTCGGTATATGGAGACTTTTTCTGCTTATGCCCGTCAGTTTTTGGGGGGAATGGAGCGTCCGGATGTAGATAAAATAACAGGCTTGAGTCCGGTTATTTCTATAGAACAAAAGACGACTAATAAAAATCCGAGGTCGACTGTAGGTACCACTACTGAGGTTTACGATTTCCTGCGATTGTTATTTGCCCGGGCCGGAGAAGCTTATTCTTACGCCACCGGAAGTAAAATGGTGAAATATACGGATGAGAAAATTATCGATTTAATTCAAAGTGATTTTGCCGGAAAGAAAATCTTACTGCTGGCACCGGTTGTAAAAGGCCGGAAAGGGAATTACAAAGAATTATTCGAAAATTTGAGAAAAAAAGGATTTATATCCGTACGGGTAGATGGAGAAATCCGGGAAATAGCGGTGGGCATGAGTGTGGACCGCTATAAAATGCATGATATTGAGATTGTTGTAGATAAAATGCTGATCGATCGCCCGGATGTAAAGCGTTTGAAGGCTTCTGTCGCTACAGCTATGAAATACGGGGAAGGAGTACTCACTATCAAGGATTATGAAAGTGACGATATTAAATATTATAGCCGGCGGTTAATGTGTCCGGATACGGGGATTTCTTATAAGGAACCTGCTCCTCATTCTTTTTCTTTTAACTCGCCTCATGGGGCTTGCCCGAAGTGCAAAGGCTTAGGGTATGTAACGGCCGTCGATATGGAAAAAATCGTACCTGATAAATCTTTGTCTATTTATCAGGGAGGAATTTTACCTTTGGGAAAGTACAAGAATAGTATTTTATTTTGGCAAATTGATACTGTTTTAAAAAAGCACGGAGCGAATTTGCATACCCGTATCCAGGATTTACCTGAAGAAGCCCTGACGGATATACTTTACGGATATCCCGGGCAAATCCGTTTGGAAAATAAAGAGCTGGGAGTCCTCTCGAATTCTTTGTATACTTTTGAGGGAATTATTAAATACATTACCTTGCAGGAGGAGAACAGTACTTCTAAAAAAGCGAACAAGTGGGCTGAGCAATTTATCTCGGTTGTGAAATGTGATGCCTGCCAGGGACAGAGGTTAAATCAGGCTTCTCTGCATTTCCGGATTGCCGGAAAAAATATAGCGGAGCTGGCCCAGATGGAACTGACAGATTTATACGACTGGGTTTGTACGACAGAGTCCCGGCTGGAAGAGAAGCAACGACAAATTGCCGGGGAAATATTTAAAGAAATACGTACCCGTCTGAAGTTTTTACTGGATGTAGGGTTGGAATATCTTTCCCTCGACCGTCAGTCGATGACGCTCAGCGGAGGAGAATCTCAGCGGATAAGGCTGGCTACTCAAATCGGTTCGCAGCTGGTAAATGTATTGTATATTTTAGATGAGCCCAGTATCGGATTGCATCAGAAAGATAACCGGAAGTTAATCCGGTCTTTACAGCAATTGAGGGATGCGGGAAATTCCGTCATTGTCGTGGAGCACGATAAGGAGATGATGGAGAATGCAGATTATATTGTGGATATGGGGCCCAAAGCCGGCCGGAAGGGGGGAGAAGTTATGGCAGCCGGTCCGATTGAGGAAATCCGGAAGAGTAACAGTCTGACAGCCCAATATTTAAACGGACAGAAGGAAATCCGGATTCCTGACGAAAGACGGCAGGGAAATGGGAAATTTTTGACCTTAAAAGGGTGTAGCGGAAATAATCTGAAAGAAGTGGATGTAAACATTCCCTTAGGAATGCTAGTCTGCGTAACCGGCGTGAGCGGAAGTGGAAAATCTTCATTGATTAACGGAACTTTGCATCCGATCCTGAGTGAGAAGTTTTACAGGGCAGTCGTAACTCCTTTGCCCTATAAATCGATAGCGGGTGTGGAACATATTGACAAGGTGGTTGTCGTCGATCAAAGTCCTTTGGGACGTACTCCCCGTTCTAATCCGGCTACTTATACCGGTATTTTTTCCGATATCCGGAAAATTTTTGAAAAGTTGCCGGAATCCCAGATCAGAGGATATTCTGCGGGACGCTTTTCTTTCAATATTCCCGGAGGGCGTTGTGAGGACTGTAAGGGGGCAGGTGTGAAGACCATTGAGATGAATTTTTTACCCGATGTCTATGTACATTGTGAGGCCTGTGACGGAAAACGCTATAACAAAGAAACCCTGGAAATACGCTATAAAGGTAAATCTATAGGGGACGTCTTAAATATGACAATTAACCAGGCTGTCGAATTTTTTGAGAATGTTTCCTATCTTCAGCAGAAACTGAAAGTTTTGCAGGATGTGGGACTGGGTTATATTAAATTGGGACAGCAGTGCACTACGCTCAGCGGAGGGGAATCCCAACGGATCAAACTGGCGACTGAACTTTCGAAGAAAGATACCGGAAAAACTTTGTATATCCTGGACGAGCCGACTACCGGATTGCATTTTGAGGATATCCACATATTGCTGGAAGTAATACAGAAATTGGTAAATAAAGGAAATTCGGTAATTATCATTGAGCACAATCTGGATGTGATTAAAGTAGCTGATTATTTGATTGATATGGGACCCGGGGGTGGTAAAGAAGGAGGACGGATTGTAGCGACAGGTACTCCTGAAGAAGTAGCTGAAGTCAAAGAATCGGAGACCGGAAAATTCCTGAAAGAAGAATTGAAAGAAAATGCGGGGGTAAAACCCAAGGGAAAGCCGAAAAATAAACTTTTAAAATAAGGGTATTATGAAGGGTTCAAATGTTTAAGTGTTCGAAAGTTTAAATAGGCAAGAAAAATTATAGTATTATTTTTATTTTCTTTTCCTGAAGAAATATTTCCTGTATCTGACTGTCCGCTTCCATGTCCGGCTTTTAAACACTTTTACATTTGCACATTTCTACGTTTAAACAGTTAAATGTTTTATTTCAGGATACCCAGAACATTTAAAAGAATCAGTAAAATACACAGAGGGGCTATATAACGAAGGATAAAGACATAGAGTTTGAAAAAATGGATTTTCAAACTGCCGTTATTACTGATTTCACTGTAAAGAATGGCTTTATTGAGATACCAACCGGCAAAGATACAGATTAAAATACCTCCTGCGGGTAAGAGAATATTGGAACAGAGAAAATCGCAGGCTTCGAAAAAAGACATCCCGAAAATTTGAATATCCCGTAAAGGACCGAAAGATAAGGTATTAAAACTCCCTAAAAATGTGATCCCTAAGGTGGCTATTAAAGAGGCTAAAGGGCGCTGTATTTTTTTTTCTTCCACGAGGTAGGCAACCGGAACTTCCAGCAGGGAGATGGCAGAGGTCAGAGCGGCAAACGTCAGGAGAATAAAAAAGAGAATGGCCCATACCTGTCCGGCTGGCAGACTCTGGAAAACTTTCGGAAGGGTTATAAATACCAGGCCCGGGCCTGCCTGCGGGTCGATATTGAAGGAAAAAACTGCAGGTAGAATAGCTATTCCTGCCAATATGGCGACTAAAGTGTCGGTAAAGATTACTTTTAGTGATATTCCGGTCAGATTATCACTTTTGGGAATATAAGAAGCATAAGTGAGGAGTATCCCCATGCCTACGGAAAGGGAAAAGAATGCCTGTCCTAATGCGGATAGAATACCGTCTGCCGTCAATTCAGAAAATTTCGGAAAGAATAAAAATTCCAGTCCTTTGCCGGAACCACTGAGCGTACAGGCACTGATACTCAAAGCTATGATGATGACAAATAATAAAGGCATCATAATTTTAGTGTAACGCTCAATGCCTTTTTGTATACCTGCCATTACAATTGCTCCTGTCAGTAACATAAACCCCGTTTGCCAGAGAACGGCTTTATACGGATGAGAAATAAAATTATTGAAGATCGTATTTATATCTTCGGCGCTCTGTCCTTTAAAAGCATTGCTCAGGGATAACCATACATATTCCAATGTCCAGCCGGATACTGTCCCATAGAAGGACAGGATTAAAGATGCGGCAAGAATAGATAATATCCCGAACAGAAACCACCTGGTTTTAGGAGCCAAGGTTTGAAATGTACCGAATGCATTCCGCTGGGATCTGCGTCCCAGAGAAAACTCTGCCAGCATGACCGGGAAACCGATAAGCAGCGTAAAGAATACGTATACAATCAGAAATGCCCCTCCTCCGTTACTGCCGGCCTCGTAGGGGAATTTCCATATATTTCCTAAGCCGACGGCAGAACCCGCTAAAGCGGCAATGGCACCGAATTTCGATTTAAAGCTGTCTCTTGTGTTGGAATGCATATCTTTATCCGTATTTTGATCTCAAAATTAACATATTCCTGTGTTATAAAAAGCGGGATTGCAAAGTTTAACAATTTGTTTTACAGTATATTGTATAAAATGACCTTTCACTTACAATTTAAAACCATTCCAAGGCATAATTGTAACGAATTTGTACTTTCAACTTTTTACTTTTTCCCTTAAAAAGTTATCTTTGTCTTTTCATACAGAAGAGAGAAATAGAAATGGATATGAGCAATCCGGCCGATATCCTGGAAAATTAAATTATTTGAGAATACAAACCAGCTATTTATAATATCTAAATAAGATGCAGGAAAAAATATTGATATTGGATTTCGGTTCGCAATATACCCAGTTAATTGCGCGCAGAATACGGGAACTGAATGTTTATTGCGAGATTTATCCTTACAATCGTTATCCCGCTTTGGAGGAGTCCGTAAAGGGGGTAATCCTTTCGGGAAGTCCTTTTTCTGTCAGGGATAAAAAGGCACCTCTGCCGGATTTGAATGGTATAAAAGGAAAATTGCCTTTATTGGGAGTATGCTTCGGGGCTCAGTATCTGGCTCATCATTTTGGTGGGGAAGTGAAGGCTTGCAATAAACGGGAATACGGAAGGGCGAATCTGGCTTATATCGATAAAGAGAGCTTATTATTTAACGGAATCAGCGATAATTCTCAGGTATGGATGTCGCATGGGGATACAATTGAAAAATTGCCGGCTGATTGTCAGGTGATTGCCAGTACATCCGACGTCAAAAATGCAGCTTTTAAAATAAAGAATGAGGTGACGTACGGGATACAGTTTCATCCGGAAGTATACCACAGTACGGAAGGAAAGTGGTTGTTGCGGAATTTTGTCGTCAATATATGCGGTTGTTCACAAGACTGGACCCCCGATTCTTTTGTAGAAACGACAGTGAAAGAATTGAGGGAAAAACTGGGCACCGACCGGGTGATTTTAGGATTGTCGGGAGGCGTTGATTCTACAGTGGCAGCCATGTTGCTGCATAGGGCCATTGGGAAAAACCTGACCTGTATTTTTGTGGATAACGGTTTACTGCGGAAAGAGGAATTCAAAAATGTGCTGGAAAATTATAAAGAGCTGGGACTGAATGTCGTTGGGGCTGAAGCCGGAGATTTGTTTTTGGATCGTTTGGCAGGAGTAAAGGAACCGGAAAAGAAACGGAAAATCATTGGAAGCACATTTATCGATGTATTTGACAAAGAAGCCTCTAAAATAAAAGATGCAAAGTGGCTGGGGCAGGGAACTATTTATCCGGATGTCATTGAATCCCTTTCCGTCAACGGACCCTCCCAGACGATAAAATCGCATCACAATGTCGGCGGTTTGCCGGATTATATGAAGTTAAAACTGGTGGAACCTTTGCGTTTGCTTTTTAAAGATGAGGTGAGAAGGGTGGGAAAAAGTTTAGGTTTGGCGGATAAATTTTTGCAAAGGCATCCCTTTCCCGGACCGGGACTCGCTATTCGTATCCTGGGAGAGATTACCCGGGAAAAAGTGAGATTGCTGCAGGAAGCGGATTATATTTTTATCTCCATGCTACAGGAAGAGGGATTGTATAACAAGGTATGGCAAGCCGGAGTGATGTTATTGCCGGTGCAGAGTGTAGGGGTTATGGGAGATGAACGTACCTACGAAAGTGTTGTCGCTTTGCGGGCAGTCGAATCTACAGACGGGATGACAGCCGATTGGTGTCATTTGCCTTATGATTTTCTGGCGAGGGTTTCCAACCGCATCATCAATAATGTCAAAGGAATCAACCGCGTTGTCTATGACATCAGTTCTAAACCCCCCGCCACAATCGAGTGGGAATAAAACGGGGTCCCCGACCAACCGGAAAAGTACATCTTAATCTGTTTAAACCGGTCATTTATGTATAAATGGCTGGTTTTCTTTTTTGCCGGTTTTTTCAATATTGACATCTTTGATTTATTTTTGGCCCATACAAATATCTATAGCTATGAAAATACCTAAGTTTAATTTTCAGTTAAAATCACTAAAAGAAGGAGTTGAAAAGGTACGACTAATAATCTTTACTATGACTGTAAAAGGAAAGCGTATAATAGAATATTTGGGTATTAGTATTGCTCCTAAGAATTGGTATAAAACAGATGAACATGCTTTTGTAGAGAAAAATCTTACAGAGAGGAAACAACGCGAATTGAAGAAAGTAAACCGAATTATTAATGTTGTTATAGAAGAAATAACGATTTTAATTCAATCTCACAAAGTAATGGAGCTCTTAATGTAAATTTTAGCGATTTGAAAGTTTTGGGAAAATAAGTAAATCTTCTTATTGTACAAGCCATGTTAGCTCTTTTATTGGCTTAGAATAATTAGAGTATATAGGTGGAGAATTTCGTTATGAAGGAACAATGATTAATTCTGCTCAAGAATTATCGTCTTTAAAAAAAATTGGAGATGGTTGTAGTTTAGAAAAATTTAAATCTTATCAAGATTTTGGATCTTTGTAAATAATTGGAGGGTATTTTGAACTAGATGAGCCTAAAAATTGTCTAGGATTGGAGAACTTGAAAAGAATTAATTACTATTTAACCATCTCTTCTACCTTTGAAAGTTTTGAAGGATTAAAATCAATGATTTATATAGGTCGTTTAAATTGTGAATCCTCCCTAATAAATTCATTTAAAGGCTTGTAAAAATTACAGCAGATTGGTTCTGGAGGACTAAATATTTATGATTGCGAAAAATTAGAAAGTCTTGAAGAATTACATTCTTTGGAAAAAATTGCGCACATAGCTGGGTATGATAATCTTGGATATAACGTTGGAATTTATATTGTTGGTTGCCCACTATCGTATGACTTTTGTATATTTTCTAATGTGTTAAATAATGACAATAATATTCTATTTACTACTGATAGATATAAATATAATCCTACAAGAGAACAGATACTAAAGGGTGACTGCTTAAATTAATACTATTTAGATTCATTCATATACGAAGTGAATATTTTATAGTGGAGTCGTTATACTCCCGGTGGCATCGGAAACGGTACCACTTTTTATACGTAATTACGTAAAATTGTGTGATTATCTGTTTTCACTTGTTTCTATTGGAATGAATTTTGCTAAATAATAATTAAAATGTTACTTTTACATTATTTATATATTTCTATTTAATTGATTTAAATCCTTATGCCTATAGATATAAATAAGGTGGTTTTTACTGTAGAAACTAAGTTGAAACTTGAAATTTTTCGAGAATGTTTTCGTGAGTGGTTTCCTGTATTTTTACATCATCCACATATTTCCCAGATTTACATATATGATTTTTTTGCAGGGAGCGGTAAAGATATAGAAGGAACTTTAGGTTCCCCTTTAATTTTACTAGAAGAAGCTAGAGGAGAAAAAATGCAACATTGTCATTATATACAAAGTGCCAATAAGCGTTTAACTTTTGCTTTCAATGAAATGCTGGAATACAAACGAAAGTTATTGGAAGAAAATGTAACAGATTATTTTAGGCAATGCCAGATAAAGTGTCAGGAGAAACAGTGTGTGTATAGTAAAAGTTGTTACTTTGAAAGTATGGATTTTCAAAAATTATTTCAAAATAAATCTGTTACATCAATTTTGGCAAATAAGGAATATGGCAAGTTTATATTATTAGACCAATATGGATTCAAATTAATCAATGAAGATGTATTTCATAAGCTTGTCAGTTCTCCAAAGACTGATTTTATATTCTTTATTGCTTCTTCATTTATAAAACGATTTAAAACACGACCTGCTGTTACTGCTTATTTTCAAAAAGAAAAAATTAATTTTAATGAAACTCAACCTAAAGAGTGTCATAAAGTTATTACTAATTATTTTAAATCTTTAATTCCTGAGAACAAAGAGTATTATCTTCATAGTTTTACTATTCAAAAAGGTAAAAACTATTATGGTTTGATATTTGGTACAAATCATTCTTTAGGCATGGAGAAATTTTTAAAAGTATGTTGGGATAAAGACTCACTTGCCGGAGAATCAAATTGTAATATAAACAATGATTTTGAAGTTGGTACGTTATTTCATGATTCAACTAATACAAATAAATTACAAAGCGTAAAGAATGAAATAAGAGAAAAAATTTTGAATAAATCTATATCAACAAATAAAGAGGGGTTAAAATTTGCCTTATCTTTGGGATGTAAACCTAAATTATTTATAGAGGTCATTGATGATTTATTGAAGGCTAATAGCATTAAAATTGAAGGGAAATTGAATAAAAGAGCAACGAATATACATTCTGTAAAAGAATATAAGATTGTAGTGATATGAAAACAACAAAAATAGAATGGACAGATAAAACTTGGAACCCAATAACAGGCTGTACTAAAATATCTATAGGATGTGAGCATTGTTATGCAGAGGTTATGGCAAAGCGATTGAAGGCGATGGGACAGGAGAAATATAAAAATGCTTTTCGTTTAACTTTACATGAAGATACTTTGAAGGATCCTTTGGCATGGAAGACGCCTCATACTATTTTTGTTTGTTCAATGAGCGATTTATTTCATGAAAATGTTCCTGAAGAGTTTATAGGGAAAGTCATAAATATTATTCAACAAACTCCTCATCATAAATATCAGATTTTGACAAAAAGGGCAGAAAGGATGAATGATTATTTTACTCGACATACAATTCCAGATAATGTTTGGTTAGGTGTTACTGTTGATGTTCGCTCTTCAATTAAAAGAATTGACTATTTAAGGGAATTAAAAGCTCGAATTAAGTTTTTATCCTGTGAACCACTTTTGGAAGATTTAGAAGAATTAAACTTAAAATATATTGATTGGGTTATTGTTGGAGGAGAAAGTGGTCCTAAAGCGCGGCCTATGAAGTTAGAATGGGTAACAAAAATAAAAAAACAAACAGAGGAACAAAAAAGTGTTTTCTTTTTTAAACAATGGGGTACATGGGGGAGTGATGGGATAAAGCGTAATAAGAAGGCGAATGGAAAACTTATTGATGGAAGGGTCTATCAGTCTATGCCTAAAATATAAATATATTGTTCTACTAATTGAATAGGCCGTGATAACTAAAATAGAAAAGAAATGTGCCTTAAATTGTTTGGTATTTATAGATTTATTTGTTATAAAATTCCTAATTATCGATGAGCAATAGTAAAGACTAAAAATTTTCCATTACGTTTTACTTCTTTAGAATATATAACTTCTATGAAAATCAGATACTTAATATTTTTTGAAGCACAGGACAAAAAAGATATCGAAAAAAATTTGATATAGATCGTAATATGTTTGTATAATAAAGTTGAAATGAATGCAATGATGATTGGCGATTTAGAAGTTAAAACGGCTGTACTTTATTCTGCACTTTTATTTTTGAGGTATAGAACGCGCTTTTAAAAGACGAAACTATTTCTAATCTTGATGTTATCAAGCATTTTTTCCAATAAATTGTGTTGTAATGAATTATTCCGAAGATGGATGCATTGGAAATAGTAATGTTATGGGGGCAATAAATGATTGTATATTATTTGGAACTATGAAAAGTGAAGAAATTACTGTGTATAAAACATACGTAAGTTTTAATATGCTCTTTGAAGGACAACAACTAATAAAGGAAATGGCTTACAAAACACTACAAGATTATAAAGCAGGGAAATTTATAATTTAAATAATTTGGGTTAATTGACTTAATTTTGCCTGTGAAAAAACTTTGTTTTAAAAATAGATTTAGTTTTACTACCTTTGAATCACGTAAGATGACGAAAATTAGGAGTGTCAAGGAAATGAAAAATGACCTTTTTTTGACCTCTTTGTGAAAAAAGTTCATTTAAATATTTGAGGATGAGGTATACTCAATTATCGAATGGGAATAAACGGGGTCCCCGACCAACCGGAAAAGTATATCTTAATCTGTTTAAACCGGTCATTTATGTATAAATGGCTGGTTTTCTTTTTTGCTGGTTTTTTCAATATTGACATCTTTTCGTTTATTCCGGGTTTGTATTCCTTTTATAGTTCTAAAGTACCCTTTATGTAAATTAATATTTTACCGGAAATGAAGATCCGGATTTGTCTCTATCGGGAAAATGTAAAGAGAGAGGGCTTAAAATTAATTTTTTTATCATTGAAAGTAATTTAAAAAATGTCTATCTTTGCTGCATCAATCCTTTTTATAAATCTTATACACATGTTTCTATATTCTTTGGATAGGAAGGAGATTTTTGTTCTTTCAGAGGGGAACGGATTATTCTGAGGGTGTTAAACTTTTGAAGCTGATTAAAAACCGGGAAAATTCCCTAAAAGGGGAATTATGCCTGAAGGTGTCCTTTGACATATTGTTTTTAAATCAGTGTTTAACATTAAAAATCAGAAAGATGAAAAAAAAAGATTATGCTTTGGTTGCTTTTACTTTTCAGGAAAGGGTTGTAATTTTCGGGAAATCTTTAGAAGAAATTTGTCAAATGTACCGGGATTCCATTGAGAAGACAAGACGTCCGGATTTAAAAGCCATTGAAATGGGACGTTATGCTGTTTTTATATTGGAGCAATCGGGAAATTTCGGAAATTGTGAATATGCAATGAAACAGGGAGCAGTAGATCTTTTGAATTGTGCTGTCACTGCTTTGTTGGATGATCCCCGGAAGACCTATTGGAATTCTCCGGTTTTGGCTACGTTTCAGGAGAAATGGAGAGAGGGGATGGAACTGGTTTGTCTCTGGAAAAAGAAGGGAGTTGCCTGAGCGAAGGAAGCGGAAGGATAATGCCGTTTTTTTGTGGCAGTTTCCTGTGGCCCCGAAAGAAGGTATAGGAGGGAGGATAAAACGAATTGTAGGCGGTTTCCGGTTGTATTTGGGGAAAGGGGATAAAAAGCAAGAAGAGGAGCTTACAGCGGGAACGGGTTTGAAAAAAACTGCGGGGATATAATTCGTCCTAAGTGCTGTTATTACCAGAAAAATTTCAATAAAGTGTTCAAAACGGGAATTTTACCGGAATGAAGAAGAGAGATTAATGTGGAAAAAGCTCCTGGGAAGGAGCTTTTTTATTTCAGTCTGGCGAATAGGTAGGAAAGTTTAAAGCTGTGCCAGTGTATGGAAAAAGCGGTAACGGAACGGGGACGGTGGGGAAAGGAGAGCGGTAAATGTTCAACGTGGTTTATTCCGGATATAGAGACAGAGTCTGCTATCCGGAACGGAATGTTGTGCGGGAATGGTTATCTGAATTTGCTTACCGCACACCTGTCTATTGGTGGGTATTTCTGTTAGCGGGAGCCGCCACCGTTTTGATAACGATTTTGACCGTCAGCTATCAAAGTTGGAAAGCAGCTAGTGTTAATCTTATCGGGACCCTGGGAGGTGAATAGCAAAAGGAAGGAGAGGGGAAATACATTTTTTAGTGTTGCGGTTGTCTTTCCTGATGAGCCACCTGACAAATATTCGTTGACTGGAAAACAGAGAAGAATGAAAAATTGTTAGGAAAAATAAATACACCAAACCGGAAGTCAGGTAAATAATTCTATCTTTGCACATTTGATGAATATTGGTTACAGAATGTTATTCCGGTAATATATGGAGCAGATTTATAAGGAAGTAGAACGATTAAAACAACGGTTGTCGGGTCAAAATCTGAAGGCTGTCATTATTCCGCACATATCTCCTGACGGGGATGCGGTGGGAGCTTGTTCAGCTTTTTATACAGCTTTGACAAAAGCGGGGATTACAGCTCATATCCTGACCTGCGATTATTTTCCGGAATACCTGCGTTGGTTGAAGAATATTCCTTCTTCTGTTTCTTTTCAGGATAAACCCCATGTATGTAAACGGTTGCTTGCCGGAGCAGATTTGCTTTTTATGCTGGACCACAATACCATTAAAAGGGAAGGAGATTTAGAACCTTTTGTTTCGGCTTTTCAAGGGGACAGAGTGATTATTGACCATCATCCGGATCCGGAGGAAGCGGAATATATCATTTCCGACATACAGGTATCTTCGACCTGCGAACTGTTGTATACGGTTATTTCCGGAATATGGGGCAGGAAAATGATAGATTCGGACATTGCGAATGCTTTATATACCGGTATTAATACCGATACCGGCGGATTAAGCCATAATTCATCCCGTCCGCAAACCTACCGGGTCATTGCTGATTTATTGGAATCAGGCTTGGACAAGGAATTGGTACATCATTATTTGTACCAGATGAATAAATTGACGCGTTTACGGCTTATCGGACATGCTTTATTGAATAAGCTGACGGTAAATCCGGATTTTCCCCTGGCTTTAATTCCGATAACCCTGGAAGAACTGGAAAAGTATAATTATAAAGAAGGGGATCTGGAGGGCTTAGTAAATATTCCGCTTTCTGTCGAAAATGTCTGTGTTTCTATTCAGATTACCCAGCGAAAAGAAAGAATAAAATTGTCTTTCCGCTCAAAAGGGGCCATCCCGGTTAATGAATGGGCTAAAGCATTCTTTAACGGAGGCGGGCATTTAAATGCTGCCGGAGGACAAATGAACCTTCCGCTTGAACAGGTCATCCAAAAAATAAATGAAACGACTCCCTGGTTTTTCCAGACTTTTGTCGGATGCTGTGACGAACACAGGGATAAATCCCTCTACGGAGAAAAATAGGAGTTCGTTTTTAATTGGCTACTGCTACCGGATTACTGATCACTTTATTAAAATCCTTCAGGACTTCTTTGGCTTTTTTATAACCTACTTCAAAGATTTCCCGGGTATGACTTAAATCGAACATTCCGTATTTGATCATATTTTCCGGAGAAATAAAAATATCGGATAATTTTTTATCAACACGGCTGTTGGAGGCCAGTCCCAGATGGAAAGAACGTTCGGCCATATGTATCATATTACTGACCTTTTCCCGGGAATCGATAGAATTGATTTCTACAGCAATGACCTTTTCGCAAATGTCCCGTATCGGCCGGACCGGCAGGTTCATGAATAGTCCTCCGTCCACATAGATAAGGCCGTTGATTTCGACCGGAATAAAGATCACCGGGATTGAACAGGAAGCCATTACACAAGGGATCAGTTCTCCTGCGTTAAAATGTACCGATACAGAATTCGTGATATCACTGGCTGTTACGACTAAGGGGGTGGCTAATTCGTCAAATGTTTGAATTCGCAGAAACTTTTTTAATTTTTCTTCCATACCGCACATCGACATTAGTCCCATCTTCGACATGGTAAAACGGGCAAAATTGAGGAC
>JAEXFF010000001.1 GCA_023400335.1 Bacteroidota bacterium | reverse complement strand
GTCCCGCACACAATAAATTCAGTAAAGCAGGGATGATAGATAAATCTCCTTCTGTTTTGATTATTTCAATGGCTTCTTTCCGGCAGTCCGGATCTTCACTGCTCAGCCTTTTCAGAACATCGTCTTTGTTTTCCATCTTTTTTTATTTGAGGTATGCGAAGATAAAAAAAAGAGCGTTTTAAACGCTCTTTTGTGACTTATTTTTTCTTTTTATTTTTTTCTTCTTCTTCTTTTGAAATTTCTTCTTTCATAATCCGGGGATGGTATTTATTAATCGTATCCCGGAGGTAGTGATTATCCAGATGGGTATAAATTTCAGTTGTCAGAATAGATTCATGTCCTAGCATATCCTGTACAGCTCTCAGGTCTGCTCCTCCGTTTACCAGGTGTGATGCAAAAGAATGCCGGAATGTATGCGGAGATACCGATTTTTTAATCCCGGCCCTTTCTGAAAGATGTTTGATGATATTGAATACCATTACCCTGGATAATGCTGTCCCGCGTTTATTCAGGAACAGAATATCTTCATACCCTTTTTGGATATCCAAATAGTCCCGGTATCCTTTCATATATAATTTGATTTCCTGTTTTGCATTTTTGCTTAACGGAATCATTCTTTCTTTATTTCCTTTCCCTTCGATTTTAATCGTTCCCATGCGGAAATTGATATTGGAAATTTTGACACCGATTAATTCAGATACTCTTAATCCGCAAGAATATAAGGTTTCAATAATAGCTTTATTTCTTTGACCTTCCGGTTTATACATCTCAACAGCATTCAAAATAGAATCAATTTCTTCTACTGTAAGTATACTCGGAAGCTTGCGTCCGATTTTAGGAGCTTCCAACATTTTGGTAGGATTGCTGGTTAAAATTCCATCATATACTAAAAATTTGAAAAAAGAACGGATACTGGAAATACTCCTGGCCTGTGTGCGGTTTGTTACTCCCAAATCATTTACAAAAAGCAAATAACCTTTTAATATATCGTAGGTTACTTGTTCTACTTCTTTAACCTCATGCCCTTCTTCGCAAAATTTAGCCAATTTACGTACGTCATTTAAATACGCTTCAACCGAATTGGAGGAAAGTGATTTTTCCAAAATAAGAAAAGTCTTGTAGTTTTCAATAGCGTTATCCCAAGTCATTTTGTTTTTTATTTTAATCCATACTAAATTAACACCCAAGTACATAATATAAACACCTTAACCTTCTCTGTCAAAAGACACTGGTTAGAATCAAGTGGTAAATATAGATATTTTTTTTATATTCTATGTTATTGTTTTTATAAATTACCATTACAAAGTAAAATAATAATAGCATAAAATGCAAGATATTTCTTTTCATAATATGTTAATTATATCCAAAATTGAAGTATCCCGGTTTTTGTATATTAAAATTGAATGAAAATAATGAAATATGTGGGTAAATGCCGTTATTCCAGAGCCGGATTAAATTCCTGCAAAGGAAATATATTTTACAAAAATATCTCCTGTTATTAAAATAAAAAGTCAGATGATAAAATCATTTTTTTGAAAGTTAAAACGGGAAAAATAACTAAATTTGTAAAATAACTTTGAGCAAAGGAATGCGTATGAAAATATTGATTTTAAATGGCCCTAATTTGAATTTATTAGGGGTACGGGAACCGGATGTATATGGAAAAATGTCTTTTGATACCTATCTGAAAGAACTTCAGAAAAAGTATCCGGAGGAGACAATTGCCTATTACCAATCGAACAGTGAAGGAGCGTTGATTGATAAGATTCACGAAGTGGGATTTGAATACGACGGCATTATTTTTAATGCCGGAGGATATACTCATACTTCAGTAGCTATTGCAGATGCTGTTGCGGCGGTAAAGGCAAAAGTGATAGAAGTGCATATTTCCAATGTGGCGAAACGGGAAAGTTTCCGGCATACTTCTTTTTTATCCTCTGTTTGTTGGGGAAGTATAGCCGGATTTGGACTGCATTCCTACGAATTAGCTTTGCAGGCTCTACAGCTTCGGAAGAAAAATGAATCGGATAAATAAAAGAAATGCGGATTTCTTATACCTGCCAGCAGGCAGTACGTTTAAGGTAAAATAGAGTTATACGAAGTTTTGTCAGTTTTTATTTCCTGATAAGTATCAAAAGAAAATGATAAATATATGAAAAGGACAAAAATTGTGGCTACGATTTCAGATAAAAGATGTGATATCGATTTTCTGCGGGATTTGTATGAAGCAGGGATGGATGTTGTACGTTTGAATACGGCTCATCAGACGCTGGATGATGCCATGAAGGTAATCCGGAATGTCAGGGCAGTATCGGACAAAATACCTCTTTTGATAGATACCAAAGGGCCGGAGGTGCGGACAAAACAGGTGGCTGTACCTATAGAGGTGGAAAAAGGAGAAGTAATTTATATTACCGGAAAAGAGGAGTTAACCCTGGATCAGAAACTGGTACATGTATCCTATGAGAATTTTGCTCAGGATATTAAAATCGGAGATAAGATTTTGGTCGATGACGGGGATATGGAATTTGTCGTTCAGGACAAATACGAGGATCGTTTGGAGGTAGTAGCAACGAATCCCGGTTTTATCAAGGACAAAAAAAGTGTCAATGTCCCGGGAGCCTCGATGAAATTGCAGTCTTTAAGTGAAAAAGACCGCGCATTTATCGAATTCGCTATCGAGAATCATCTCGATTTTATTGCTCATTCTTTTGTCCGGAATAAAGAAGATGTCATTGGTATTCAGGAAATTCTGGACCAGCACAACAGCGATATTAAAATTATTGCAAAAATTGAAAACCAGGAAGGTGTAGATAATATCGATGAAATCCTGGATCATGTATATGGGGTAATGGTGGCCCGGGGGGATTTAGCTATTGAGATAGATGCAGAAAAGATACCAAAGATTCAGCGGTGTATTGTAACGAAATGCATTGAGAGCAAGAAACCGGTTATTATCGCTACCCAAATGCTGCATACGATGATTGAACATCCCCGTCCAACGCGGGCAGAGGTGAGCGACATCGCAAATGCTATTTTTATGGGTACAGACGCTATTATGTTGAGCGGTGAGACCGCCTACGGAAATTATCCCTTGGAAGCGGTGGAAGTGATGACAAAAGTAGCAGAAGCCAACGAATCGACAACTCCCCCCGATTCCGGAAGAAGTCTGGTCCGGATCAATAATGAAGTGACAGCAGCACTTGCGCGTGTAGCTGTGAAGACTACGACAATGTTACCAATAAAAGCGATTTTTGTAGATACCTTGAGCGGACGTACAGCCCGTTATTTATCTGCTTTCCGGGGAGAACTGCCCGTATATGCCCGTTGTTATAATCCTAAAGTGATGCGGGAACTGGCCCTTTCTTTCGGAATACGTCCTTACTATACTGCTAAACCTACCTCCCGGGATGAATTTATTCAGGCTATACCCGATGTATTGTTGAAAGCCGGATATCAGGAAGACGATTATATTCTGGTGATTGGCGGTAGTTTCGGGTATGTGAGGGGTGCCTCTTTTATGGAAATTTGTAAGATCAGTGATATAAAGTAAGAAAGGAGAATCCGGGATAGTCTGTTTGGAAAGAATGTTTCCTGACGGAAGTGGATTAATGCTTTGCTGATTACGAGCGTTAACCTACCTCCCTGGCATGTCATTTCTTCCCGACAGATTCTTCCGGATATTTTATTTCAGGAGTGCAAAAAATAAGGAATCTTTTTTACTTTTTATTGTAAAATTTTTTATAAAGTTCATATTTTGTTCGAGAATGTGAAGAAAAATAAGTAAGTTTACCCTGAAAAAGGAATAAATTTCATCATTATAATTTTCTAAAATTCAGCGCATGATAAAGTTTTTATTATTAGTGTTTTTTATCGGGATGAGTACGTGGCTCAGTGCCCAGCAAAAGAGTTTTTGGAAAGAGGATTTTTCTTCGGGAAAGTTGCCTGAAGGATGGGTAATTGTGGATTCGACAGGAGCGGAAGGGCATACTTACGAGTGGTTAATCACAGATCAGCCTTATCCGGGTTCTTTTCAGTTTGACCAGCAGGCCCCTCCGATTGCTTCCGGAAGCCGGGGATATCATATGCAATACCGGGCAGGAGTATTTACAGGGGAAGAAGTGACAAAGTGGAACCAACGGAAAGAATATCCTTCCGGCTATTTTCAGACTCCGGCGATTAACTGTGAAGGAAAGGACGATGTTGTATTGAAATTTCAGCACGCTTTCCGTTGGAACAATTGGTTTACCGCTAAGAATAAAGGATTATGGGTAGGAGTGAGTAAGGACGGGAAGACCTGGAAAGAATACGATGTATTAAAGGATCGTCCGGCAGCGACGAATATGCATGAACCGATTCAGGAGGAGATTGATATATCGGAGATCGCAGCCAATCAGCCTGCCGTATACCTTCGTTTTTTCTGGAAAGGAATGTTTTCCTGGTATTGGATGGTAGATGATATCGAATTGTCGGAGCCTTATGCCAATGATGTGGCTATTATCGGTTTGGAATCCCACCGGCCGGAGGGAAATGAATTTACGGCTCACGATACCTTGAAAATTAAAATTAAGAATGTAGGAGCTTTACCGGTTCGGGAGAATTTTGAGGTTTGGGCCGGTCTGGGGGATGGACGTCAATTAAAAGCGGTGGTGGATGCACAGGGGAAACCTATGGAAAAACAGGAAGAGCGGATGGTCGTTTTCCCTCCGGTAGATTTGTCCCGGCAAGGCTCTCATAAAATTCAGTTTGAAACAAAATACGGGAAAGATGAGAAGAAGGGCAATGATGTGATGAATGTACGTTTGTATGCTGCTAAAATGAGCCTTGGGGAAGTAACGGGATTTAAAAAATTGAATAAATCTGAGTTTGAATTTACTTCCGGATATTCGAAAGTAAAACTGATATTCTACCGGAACGATATTTTCCGGATATGGCTGGCTCAGGATGGGGAGTATACGAATCCGGCGGGGGATGCAATAGTTGTGGATTACGGAATAAAAAATCCTTCCGTTTCTGTCAGTGAAAATAGCCGTTATTACCGTTTCACTACTCCGGCTTGTGTCGTTCGGGTTTACAAAAAACCTTTGCGGTTTGCCCTTTATGATAAAGGGGATAAAAAAATGATATTTGAAGAGAAAGAGCCTCTTTCTTTCGGGGCAAAGACTTCTCAGACATTAAGGAGGGGAGGGAAGGAGCATTTTTATGGAGGAGGAATGCAGCAAGGACGTTTTTCTCATGGAGGAAAAGATTTGGATATATCGATAACGGGTTGGCATGAAGGCCAGGTTTCTAATCCGGTGCCGTTCTATATGTCTTCAAACGGATATGGAGTGTTCCGTAACACCTTTGCTCCGGGAAAATATTGCTTTAGCGGGATGGAGCAGCTGGCAGCAGAAGACGGGATGAAAGTAGAGTATTCAAGTATTCTTTCTCACGATGAGAACCGGTTTGATGCTTTTTATTTTTATGGACCGACTCTGAAAAATATCCTGAATGATTATACGGATATTACCGGTAAACCTTTTATGCCTGCTCTCTGGATGTTGACAATGGGAGATGCCGATTGCTACAATAAACCGGAACAACGGGTGGGCTGGAAGCAACAGACACCGGACGTAATACAACAGATTGCAGAAAAATATATTGAACATGACATGCCAAGGGGATGGATATTACCCAATGACGGTTACGGATGTGGTTATGTGAAGCTGGACTCTGTAGTGCAGGAATTGAAGAAACGGGGTTTTTATACCGGCTTGTGGACGGAGAACGGAGTGGATAAGATCGCTTATGAAGTTGGAAAATGTGGAACCCGTATTTGTAAGTTAGATGTAGCCTGGGTCGGACCGGGTTATGAATTTGCTTTAAATGGGACCAAGGCTGCTTATGAGGGAATAGAGCAGAATTCTGATGAACGGGGGTTTGTGTGGTCGGTATGCGGATGGGCAGGTACCCAGCGTTATTCTACCGTATGGAGTGGGGACCAGTCAGGCAATTTTGATTATATCCGCTATCATATTCCGACAATAACCGGAGCGGGATTATCAGCTTATAATGCTGCGACCAGTGATGTAGACGGAATATTCGGAGGTTCTGCCTTTACATATACCCGGGATCTGCAATGGAAAGTATTTACTCCGATTATTATGACTATGAGCGGATGGGCTCCTGTAGATAAGCAACCCTGGCTTTACGGACATCCTTATGAGGAGATTAACCGGGAGTATCTGAGGTTAAAAATGCGTTTGATGCCTTATGCCTATACATATTGCCACGAAGCCCATACAAGCGGTGTCCCTATGGTCAGGGCTATGGTATTAGAGTTCCCGGAAGACGAAGTGACATATGATACACTTACTCAATATCAGTTTATGAGCGGGGAATGGATGTTAGTGGCTCCGGTGTATAAAAGGGGGGATTGGAGGGGAACCTGTGAACGGGAAGATATTTATTTCCCTCAAGGTACTTGGTATGATTACTGGACCGGCGAAAAGTATGAAGGTGGAAAATGGATGAAAAAGTATAAGGCTGCTCTGGATATCTGCCCGGTATTTATCCGTCAGGGAGCGATTATTCCGATGTATCCTCAGATGAATTATGTATGGGAAAAACCTGCGGATGTATTGACTTTGGATTTATATCCTTATGGGGATAGCGCTTTTGACATGTATGAAGACGATGGGTTAAGCAGGGATTACCGGAAAGGAGAGTTTGCCAAAACCCTTATTTCCATGTCTGCACCTAAAGATAAAAAAGGGATTATTACCGTACATATCGGAAAAGCCCGCGGGGACTACAAAGGCCGGCTAAAAGAAAGGGCTTATGAACTGAATGTACATGCGGGAGAACCCCCTTTGCAAGTTTCTTTGAACGGTACAGCTTTAAAAAATATCACAGACGCTGACTTTAAAGCAGGAAAGAGTGGTTGGTATTTTGATCCGGAACAGAAGAAAGGAACTTTAAAAGTTCGTACACTTCCGGTATCTACGGATGAAGATCATTGGTTTGAGTTGACTTATTAAGTTTTCATAACATTTTATAGTATAAAATACGGGTATCTGAGCGGATACCCGTTTTTTATGCCCTCCATATTTCGTGAATGTTTCATAACTTTGTCTTATTATTAACGAACTAAACTAGAACTAAAATGAAAAAATTATTATTAGCATTCATTGCGGGTATTGCCCTGTTGGGTAGTGCAAAGGCTCAGACAGAATACACGATCGGGCCTAAAGTAGGTTTAAATGTGAGTAATATATCTCATTCACACGGAAACAGCAAAGCCAGTATCAATGTGGGCGTTTTTGGAGAAGCCCGTTTTACCGATCTTATCGGTTTACAAGTCGAAGTTTTGTATTCCCGCCAGGGGTGGAGAGACAAGGTAGATATCGACGGAATCAGAGAGAAAGTAAATTACCGGGTGAATTATCTGAATATACCTGTTTTAGCCCGTTTGTATGTATTGGATCGTTTGAGTGTGGATTTAGGTCCTCAGTTGGGAATAGGTTTGAATGCCAAATCTAAATACAAACATTCAGGAACAACTGTAAAGAATAAGATGCATGATCTGAACTCCATAGAAGCTAGCTTCGTTTTTGGATTGTCTTATGATCTGTTCGACCGGTTTTTAGTATCTGCCCGGTACAATCTGGGATTGAGTAACGCTTTTGACAAAGATACTTTTGGAAAAAGCAATAAAAACAATGTATTCCAATTTTCAGTGGGTTATAAGTTTAATTGGTAATTCTTTTGTTTTTTATAAATCAGAGACCGTTCATTTTTTGACGGTCTCTTTTTTTATCTTACAGACTGAGGGATAGAGTGTATAAGTGTTTAAATGTTCCAAAAGCTCTTAGCTATAGATAAATGTTGTCTTTGGAATCCGTTTTACATTTCAGTGCCGGATAAAATTCAGGTTTTTACTTATTTTTTATCAGAACCGAAGGTTCGTTAATCCGTGAATCGTCAGACGAACCTTCATCCGACACAGAGTGCCATTAATCCATCCTTCCTCATTCAACCGCTCTAACTTTTAAGTACCTGCACATTTTAAACATTTATACACCTGCACATTTATACATTTAAGCTTATTTTATCTCAGATATTAAAAGGGTTGTGAAGAGGAAAGGCTGAGTCTCTTATCGCGGCACGATTTTTGTTATTTTTATGAAATATTTTTTAACTTTGTTCTAGAATAATAACCAAAAAGAGTGTGATATGAAAAGAATTTTATTGTTAGTTGTCGCTGTGGCATTTTTCGGAAGTGTAAAAGCTCAGTCTGATTTAAATTTTGGTCCTAAAGTGGGGTTAAACGTAACCAATCTCACTAATTATTTTGATATGAACAATAAGGCGAGCATTCATATCGGAGGTTTTGCTAATGTGAAATTTACTGACTTTGTTGGGATGCAGATTGAATTGTTATATTCCCGGCAAGGAGCAAGAGATAAATATGATTATGAGGGTTCTAAAGTAAAGGAAATGATAAGGGTAAATTATTTGAATATACCCGTTTTAGCCCGTTTAAATGTCTGGGATAGGTTAAATGTAGAAGTAGGGCCTCAATTGGAATTTGCTTTAAATGCAAAAGATGTGTTGAAAGTCGGAGATGCAACGACTAAAGTAAAATTGCATAATCTCAATACTGTGGGATTGAGTCTGGCTGTCGGTGCTTCTTATGAGCTGGATATGGGGATAATGTTCTCTGCCCGTTATAATATCGGATTGACAAATGTTTTTGATAAGGATGTTATTGGAAAGTCTAATAAAAATCATGTATTCCAGCTTTCTGTAGGTTATAAACTGAATTTTTAAGAAAAGAATAAAACGGGATTCAAAAAATGTTTTTTGAAATATCCGAAAAATACTTTGTGGGAATGGGCTGATACCGGAAGCCGTAAGAATATCAGGCGGAAAAATCGGTTGGCGGAAATCAGGAACAAGTGTTTTTCGGGTATTTTTTACTTTTAAATAAAAAATACCATGAAATATTATTTATTTATGCTGTATCTGCTGTGTACCTGGATAGGGGTGAACGGACAGGAGGCAGCGGTTTATGTTCCATCAGCCGAGAATCTGAAAAACCGGGAGGAATTCCGGGACGCCCGTTTCGGAATGTTTATCCATTGGGGGATCTATAGTATGTTGGGAAGCGGAGAGTGGGTATTGGAACAGAAGGGCTTGAATGAGAAAGAATACCAAAAATTGGCGGCCGGTTTTTATCCTTCTAAGTTCAACGCTGAAGAATGGGTAGCGGTTGCTCAAAAGGCGGGCATGAAATACATTTGCATTACTTCCCGGCATCACGACGGTTTTTCGATGTTTGCCACCCGGCAGTCGGATTATAACATTGTAGATGCCACACCTTTCGGGCGCGATGTAATAAAAGAGTTGGCAGAGGCTTGCAAAAAAGCCGGAATAAAATTGTTTTTTTATTATTCCCATTTGGATTGGCATCATCCCGACTATTTCCCTTTGGGACGAACCGGACATAAAACCGGAAGGAAAGCGGAAGGAAATTGGGAAAATTATCTGAAATTTACAGATGCCCAGCTAACGGAATTGCTGACGAATTACGGAACTGTCGGCGGAATATGGTTTGA
>JAEXFF010000328.1 GCA_023400335.1 Bacteroidota bacterium | reverse complement strand
CACTTATGGATACTAAGGCTGTTTTGAATATGAAGTTATACCGGAATCACGAAGTGGAGCCTTATTACAATCAGGTAGTGACAGACACTCTTAAAGTAAAGCGGAATCAATTGTTAGATATTATTACTACGTTCTCTGACGGTAAAATTGATTTTGAAGTCCGGATCGACGGTAGTTGGGACGGTTTTGCCCCCGGCGGAGATACGGAAATAGAATGATGCGGAAAAAGAATAATTAATAAATTCATTTTCAAAGATATAAAATTTGTTTTGTCGTATGAATGTCCTATTTTTGTTCTGTATTAAATAATAATAGTGCAATCATGAAAATATCTTTGTTTAAAATTATTGTTATTCTTTTCCCTTTCCTGTTCTATGCTTGCGTCAATTCCGATTCTTTGAATAAGACGAAGTTGCAGGATAAGGTAACGGAGTTGAAAATTCCAGCCGGATTTGATTGGAAGACTTCAGCAGATATTCGCTGTGATTTTACAGCTCAGCACGATTCCAGGGTGTACGTTTCATTGTCCCGGAATACATCCCCTTTTGCTTCTTTTATAGTGGGAGAAAATGCAGATCAGGTCACTTTAAATGTCCCTACTTATTCGGAATGTTTGTATGTACAGTATGAAACAACGGAAGGATTGTCCGGAGCTAAAGAGCTGCCGATTACGGAAGGGGTTGTTGCTTATCGTGTTCCGGATGACAGTAAAGAATATCGTTCGGAAGGAACTGCCGTTTCGGCTCAGGCAGATGAAAAACCTTATGCTGACCGGAAAGAAAATGTCATTTATTACCCTGCAGACGGTTGGGGTACTTTAATGTTCGAAGATTTATGGCCGGACTACGGAGATTATGATTTAAATGATATTGTAGCCAATTTTAAAGCTCAGGTATATGTGGATGACAAGAATAAAGCAGAGGCTATTTTAGTGGGTATACGTTTAAAAGCCGTCGGAGGAATCTTCCCTTATGAATTTTATTTGCATTTACTGGGAGTAAAGAGTTCAGATATTGATGAGATTGTTCCGTACAATATAGTCAATGCCTCCCCTGCTATTGATTTTGTAACGGTAGAGCCTGCTAACGGAGATAATGCTCTTTTCCTTTTTAAGGATGTAAAAAATAATCCAAACCGGCCGGCCGGAGGAAAATATATGAATACAGAACCGGGTTATGAGATGGCAGAAAAAGATTTGGTTGAAGTTGCCTATGTGTTATATTTGACGAAACCGCTGCCTCTGAATAAAGTATTGTACGATTCTTTTGATTTCTTTATCGGAAATACTTCCAACCAGAAAGAAATACATATTAATGGTTATAAGCCGGTTCTTTTCAATCAGTCTATTTATGTAAAGTATAGAAATGAAAATGTAAATACCGACAGATCAAATGATTTTTATACTTCAAATACCGATTTAATTTGGGGAATAAAAGTGCCTGCAGCGATTCCGCATGCTTATGAAAAAGTTGAATTTACCTTGGCTTACCCTAATTTTGCAACCTGGGCCCAGTCCGGAGGAAATCAGTGTCAGGATTGGTATGAGAATACAGGTAACAACCGGGTAAACAGTAATTTGGTAAAATAATTTTTCCTTTAAAGGCGGACCTTTGGTAGTTTTATAGATTTTTATTTAGTTGAGATTTTGTGGGCTGTAAATGCTGATTTGCCTGTTAGCAGGACTTTGATCTCTTCCTGTATAAGTAAAAATCAAGAGTACGAAAGGTCCGTCTTCTTTGTATTAAAGTTTTAAGCGAAAAATTTCAGATACGGCTGAAAATCCGTTTTTACGGAAAAAACCATGTGCTGAATGATTATCTATGCCGGATTCCAGATAACAATTTTGTATGCCAAGCGCTTTAAAACAATCTAAAGCCTTTGTCAGGAGTTGTTGTCCGATATGTTTTCCTCTGCAGGCCGGGGCGACTCCCAGATCAAAAATTACACCATAGGGCTGGGCTCCGTCGTTCGTAATACCAAATAAGGTAAATCCGATGATTTTACCTTTTTCTTCATATAAGAGTATTGTATTTTCCGGATTAGCAGATTGTCTGTCCAGGTATTGAAGCCATTTTGTTTTATAATCTTTTGCTAGTTGTCCGCGGTCTGTTGCAATTCCCATTTGGAGTTCACCGTGTGAAATATATGCTTTATGAGTCTCTATAAGGGAAGAAAAAAACTCACATAGGGCTTGCCGGTCTTCTGTTGTATATTTCCGTATCATGTTAAGAATAATTATCGTGTTTACAAACTTTTCTTTGTTTAATATATCTTGCTGTCATTTTCAATAAAACCACCAGGCCGTAAGCGATGCCAATGGAAGTAATGATGACTAAAACGATAGCTGTTTGTCTGCCGAGCGCTTTGGATAAACTGGACAGCAAAGGTACATTTTCTCCCTGTAAAACTACACTAAAAAGGGAGGCGACAGAAATAAACAGAAGGATATATTTCGTATCGTTGGATTGACGAATTTCTATGACATTATTGGCATTGTTCAGTGATTTGTCTACCCGCCTGATGGTGATGTCCAATTGTTTTTCGTCTTCTTCAATTTTTAGATTCCGGGCCGTTTCGTAAAACATGTGTTTATGCGACATATAGCGAAGATAACGTACGGAATCCAGTTGAAGGAGAATATTAGATAATTTTACACTGAGACGTGCATTTTGTTCGATCATATTGTGAATGTTTTCATTCACAGCATTTTTAGAATTATAAATGTACTTGTTTAAAACATAGTTGATGGTATGTTTTTTAGCCAGTAAAATTTCCAATAAAACCAGGTATTCCGGCCAGCTGACATGGTAACGGTCCCTTCTCCCCAGATGTTCCTGCCAATCGGTAGGAGCTTCGTTCCCTCTTTTGCCGTAGGTACCGAAAACGACACTCATGTTTTCATTGGTTAAAACCAGATCGTCTGTGTCAATGGCTATGTTTCTGCCGCAGATTTCCGGAAAGCTGGAATCCATCCGGTAAGGCCATTCCTCAGGGTAGAGGGTCATTAATCCAACGAGTTCTGCCTGATGGGCTGTTTCGATATGCTGGATAATGTCGTCTTCCCGCATTTGGGAAAAATCGATATCCCCTTGATGTCCGATAGATTCCCAGATATCAATAAAAATATAATTGTGTGCAGGATAGTAGAATTTGCTTTCCGGGGATTTATCAAAAAAATTCCGGTACCGTTTTTGGATTTCTTCAAAAGTGATTTTTACATCCTTTACAGGTTCTTCGCAAAACAGGGCTTCTGCATTTAAATGGAGATTGGTGATTTTTACCTTTTTCAAAGCCCCGTCTATTTCTTGTTTCTCTGCTTCCTGATTATAAACCCAATGTTCAACATGCTGTATAATTCCGGCTATAACAATTAATTGGTCCGTATTAAAAGGCTCACTGATTTGACAAAAAGGGGTCGTATCAATTTTCCCTCCGGGAGGTACAATAATCCGATAAGAGATTTCTACTGTAGCGTCAAAAAATACAGCCGCCCATACATGTACATGGCCTTTTAAAGTAGCTGTATTCGGTTTATCAATTGTGATTTCGATATCAAAACCTTCCAATTCATACCGGTCTACAATCTTGTCTTTATGGGTAAAAAGCTGGTCGTCTATATTCCCTTCTTTTATCGGTTTTATAAAACCGCAATGGGGGATTTTTATTTGAGGAGAGGTAAACGTTTGAATCAGTATGATGGAAAATTCATTGTATAGTAAACCACATTCACATTGACCTAGATTTTTCATAGCAACACTATTTTTTACAAATATAGAGATTTTTTGCAGGTAAGCTTTCGGGTTTTACGATAAACGTTGACGATTTTTATTCACAGGGAGGGACTTTTAGGATTAAATCGGAATAAATCTATATATATTCAATTATACTTCTTTTGAAGGAAGAAAAGCCTGATAATGAGGAAAAATGCACTTAATATAAGATTAAACTAAAACAGCCCGAAAGTCCATTCCTTTTACAGACTTATAGAAATTCCAGCAAAAGTTCTTTTTTTAGTATTTCTACATTCATATTTTCGATGCAGAGGTCTCCCTCTTTGACCATTTGATTAATTTCTTTCGATAATGCCGGGCGTTTTACATTTAAATAATCGGCTAACTGAGTTTTGTTATGCACCATTTTGATAATATCCGAGTTCGGGCGTTTGGGGGCAGGATCCGCAAATTGATAAAAACGGAAGATTTGTTATGAATGAAGTCTGGGCCCGTTTGAATTTTGGAAAAGGTTTTTTACTCAGTTGGGGAGACAGACTTTATCCTATGATGATGAACGTATTCTCGGGGGATTGGATTGGAATGTGGCAGGTCGTTATCACGATGCATTAAAACTAGGGTATGAAAGCAAGGCTCATCGGCTTCACCTTATTCTGGCCTTTAACCAGAATGATGAAAAGGTCCTGGGCGGAACCTATTATAAGGCTGGAGGACAGCCTTATAAAAATATGCAGTCAGCTTGGTATCGTTATCAAGCTGAACAGAACCGTTTCGGGCAGACTCTGGAAATGTTGAAGGCTTATCCTTTGGAGGAACGGATTTGTTTTGAAGAGTTGTGTCATTTTGAATTGAGCGATTTATATATGAACGTAAATGATAAACGTGCTGTTGCTGAGATCAAAAAAATGGCGGAGTTACACAACGAAGGGATACAGATGAATCTTACTTTCCAGCGTCTTTTGCAGAGGAATATTTGGAAAGTAAAAGTGAAAGGGCTTGCCTGCGTTCCTCTGGAACAAGTCGGATCCGGGTTTCACCATGAAGTATAATGCTTTCATAAGCAGTCGTAAATTTATCTGCAATAACCCGGGTTTTCCCGACAACACAAAAGGAGACTTGCGGGCAAAGTACAATACAATGTAATTTACGGCCTTCGGGAGCACAGTGCATGTAGATCGAGTTACGGTTATCCCAGACGTAGTTGACAGGGACTCCATAAGCTCCTCCCTTTTCACCTTGCAAAGAAAGAATTCCGAATTCCCCTTTCCTCTGCAACATAATGGCGTTTTCTTCTTCTAATAGACGATCCTGTCGTCTGATGTTTCTATTGTTGTAATCCAAATACTCTTTTAAAAATGAAGGAGGGATTTTATACAAAATAGGGGCAAAATTAATTATGCAATTGTCATCCGGATGACAGTTAATCGGATTTCAGTTGCCTCCGGTATTCCTGAAGCAATCAGTGGGCCGCATTTTCGTATTTCTTAAAGAATATTGTCAGTAAGATAAATCCCAACAGGGCGAAAGGAACACCGATTAAGGCCGGATACTGATAACCGAGACCGGCTTTCAGAGGCAACCCTCCAAGTGTGGCCCCTATCGCATTTCCTAAATTAAAAGCTACTTGTATACAGGCGGCTCCCAATAATTCTCCGCCTTTGGCGAAATGAATGATGGAAACTTGCAACGGACTGGATACCGCAAAGAGTCCCATTGTACAAATACACATCAGTATTGCAGTAAGCCAGTCGATACGGGCAGCAAAGAAGATGGACAACAAGGCAAAGCAAATTATTATCTGCGTAAAAGCTGCGACCCGCCCGGGACTATATTTATCTGCAAGGCGTCCGCCTGCCAGATTCCCAAGTACCATACCCCCTCCTGCCAATATCATCAGAAAGGTAATACTTCGGGCAGGGAAACCTGATACTTCCGTCAGGAGCGGGTTGATATAACTGTACCAGCAAAAGACACTCCCGTTGCCAAACAGTGTAGCACCCAGAATAAGCCAGGGGGCCGTTGTCTTCAGAAAGCGGAATTGCCCTTTAAAGCCTCTATCCGGAAGTCCTTCTACCGGGGGCACCCACTTCCAGATGAAATAAAGTACGATAATACCCCAAACCCCGACGAGCAAAAAGGTAAGCCGCCAGGATAACAGCGTGCTCAGAAAAGTGCCTAGAGGAACCCCGAAGAGATTGGCTACGGTCATACCAGCAATCATAATGGAAACTGCTTCAGAACCTTTCCCTTTATCGGCCAGTTTTTCAGCCACAATAGAAGCTACTCCGAAATAAGCTCCGTGTGGAAGGCCGGAGATAAAACGGGCCCCTAACAT
>JAEXFF010000311.1 GCA_023400335.1 Bacteroidota bacterium | reverse complement strand
CCATAACCATTGTAAAATTGCAGAAAAACATATTGATTATCCAGCCTGAAAATTTTATATGCCAGTTCTACTTTCCAGTTAGCGCTTAAATTCCATTCTCCCCTCTTCATCATTACGACAGAGCAATTAAACCGCTCGTTATTACTGGTATAAGTAGCGGCCACGAGTCCGATTCCGGCATAACGGGGCAGACTCTTATTCTCTTTCGCTACCATAATCGGAATCCAGAATTTAGCTTGCAAGGTATAATTCCGCTTAAAAGCGTACAAACCCATAAAACTGATTTTATTCCAGCTCCTGGACCAAATACTGTCCCTTCCGTTGGATTCATGCTCAAACTGAAGAAATGCCACCGCAGCAATTCGTTTATCCTGAACGAAATTGTGCCCGAATCCCAATGTCGGATTATAATTTGTTTCCGTAAACGGGGCCGATTTCCGGTATATATCCCAGAAAGATTTCTGTGTATACGTAAAAAACAAATAAATCCTCCAGGGCAACATGCTTTTATAAAGCCGGTGCCGCAAACTGATTTGCAGTTTGGCATCGGAATTGTATTTTGTAATTTTCCCGCCGGAAAAATTTGTTCCCGTAATCAAATAATTGTCTTTATAAATCGTAAAAGCCGGTATGGTTCCCAGATCGTCCGCAATGCTGTCCCGGGATACGTTTCCTTGTGAAAAAAATTTCCGCTGCTGGGCATAAACAGTGACACTCCCGGCAAGCCATCCTAAAAGACAGAGAATTAAAAACTTATTTCCCATATTTCTAACTTAAACAGGCAAAAGGTTTACGTTTGAAAAGCAAGAAAGTTATAGCGGAAATTCTTTCCAAAAACACTAACTTTGTAACTCATTTAGAAAAACAGACCTCAATAGGGAAACAAAAGAATAACGTTTTACATCATGAATATAAGAATCGGTGATATTGTCAGATTTATTTCTGAGAAACTGGAGGGCAAAGTAACGGGACTGATCGACCGGAACACAGTGAATGTATATTGTGAAGAATACGGATTTGAAATTCCGGCTTCCCTGAACGACCTGGTGGTCATTCAATCCGATTTCAATACAGCACCGGAAAGTAACGCCCGGTCGTCCGCCAAAGCGATCAGAACAGAATCAACAGATAGTCTGTACCTGGCCTGGGTACCTGAAAATTTCCAAAACCTTCCGGAAAGTAAATACGAAGTGTATTTTATAAACGACACTTCCCTGACTTGCCTCTATAGTGCAGGCACCTACAACGGAGAACAGTATTCGGCGATTTCGGCAGGTAACTGCGGACCGGAAGCTACTCTTTCGCTGGGGCTGTACAGCCGCAAAGACCTGGACCAGATAAAAGCTTTTCATATCCAGGTTATTTTTTACCAAAAAGGGAAATATATTCCCCGGAAAGCCATTGACACCCAAATCCGGTATTCGCAAACCTCCCTCTGCAAGGCAGGGAGTTACCAACACACCAAATGGTTTGAAAATATGGCCTTCATACGCCCCCTGGATAAGGAAATCCCCATCCATAAAGAAGTAGAAGATACGGATATTACCCAAGCGTTAAAAGAAAAAAAAGAAACGGCTCCCGCCTCTAAACCACAGAAACAGACCGTAAACAATATAATTGAGGTCGATTTACACATCCATGAATTATTAGAAACCACTACCGGCATGGAAAATAAAGATATACTTGAATATCAATTGGATGTTTTTCATAAGACTTTGGATGAATATAAATTGCGGAAAGGACAAAAAATCGTATTCATTCACGGAAAAGGGGATGGAGTTCTCCGCCAGCGTATATTATGGGAACTTCAAACCAAATATAAACGTTTCCGCCATCAGGATGCTTCTTTTAAACAATACGGATACGGCGCAACGCTGGTAACCATTAAATAGTAAATCAAATTGCCGCTTCTCCCGGGAAGCGGCAATCTGGTTCAAAACGCATTCATTTCAGAATAAATATTCCTGTTTTATTTTGTCCAATTCACATAGGAACTTTCTATAGACGCATAATCCGATAAATGGGTACATTTCCGGAAACAGGTAGAATAACTTTTAGGAGCTGTAAAAACAGCTGTATACTTCTCCCTTTCATATAAATGCACTTTGACTCCGCCGACAAGCGTGTAGGGAGATTCTCCTGTCCAGGATTCACAATCCCGGAAAGTGCCGGAGAAATCAGTTACCTTTTTACTATTGTCAAAGATATTGACCGGAACAGTTTTCAATTGCTTACAGTTGGCAAAAAGCCATTTATAAGAAGTCACAGAGGTACAATTGGTAAATGCCCCTTCTTCCACCGTTTCCAAAACATCACAACCAAAAAAAGCACTTGTAAAATCTTCCGCTGCAACGCATTCTGCATATAAACCGGCAGGAACTTTTTCCAATTTTTTACAACCGTAAAAACAGTACGTAAACTTCGTCGCTTTAGTGGAATACTTAAACAGCTCGCCGGGGACCTCTGTTAAAGCCGTACAACCGGAAAATACATTACTAAACTCCACTGCTTCGGGAGAATAAGCAAATAAATCAACCGGAATAGTAGTAAGAGCCGTATTGGAAGCAGAAAAACTCCGGAAGATTGTAATTCCAGGACAGTCTTTAAACAGTTTTTCCGGAAATTCTGTCAAGGATTTACATCCGGTAAAACAAAATCCGACATCTTCCAATTTCGTACAATTTTTGAACAAACTGGCCGGAACAGATTCCAGAGCCACACAATTTTTAAAAGCATTCTTAAAAGAAACCACTTCCGTAAAAGCATTCCCCGGATTGTCAGCAATATACCTCAGATTCGAATTGGCATAAAACCCGTCTTCCAAAGAAGTAAGTCCCAAATTTCCCCATTGTTTTACCGCAGTAAGATAGGTCGTCATTTCCGTAGTAAATCCCAAAACACTGTACATTTTTTCCGCAGTACCGGAAATACTTACATTATATACTCCCTTTGCCGTATAATTATGAGTAGGTGCAGGAATGGAGAGAGGATTAATAACCATATCGAATTCTTCCTTTGTCCCGTCTCCCCAATCAACAGTAGCTTTAAACGCATTTTCAAAAGGCAATTTCACGGTTGCCCCATCCAGAGGAAGAGTATATTCTAAAATCATGTTTCCACTACTTTGAACCACGGTTATTACAGCTTCAACGATGTCCGTACCTTCTCCGGCCCTGACCGTTACTGTACCGTTCAACTCTTCACCTGTCGCATTCGTAGCCGCAGTTAAAGTTAATACCGTATCCTTTTTCTCCACTGTCAGCCAGGTATTCTCATTGATAACTTCCCATTTTGCCTGATTGGTCCGTACCATTACTTCTTCCGAACCGCCCATATCGGAA
>JAEXFF010000264.1 GCA_023400335.1 Bacteroidota bacterium | reverse complement strand
GTATAATATCGTAGCGGATATGAAGAATAAACCAATACCAATATTGCATCCGGTAACCAAACAACCACTGAAAGCAGAAGATCTGTATCCTATTTTTTCTGAAGAAGTCTGTCGGCAAGAAATGAACCAGACAGATACGTGGATTGAAATCCCGGAAGCAGTGCGGGAAGAATACAAAAAATACAGATGTACTCCTTTAGTACGGGCTTATGGATTGGAAAAGGCACTGGATACTCCCGCCCACATCTATTTTAAAAATGAAAGTGTGAGTCCGGTAGGTTCTCACAAATTAAATTCGGCTTTAGCTCAGGCTTATTACTGCAAGCAGCAAGGAATTACCAATATCACTACAGAAACAGGAGCGGGCCAATGGGGAGCAGCTCTTTCCTATGCTGCCAAAGCTTTCGGACTGGAATTAGCCGTATACATGGTAAAAATCAGTTACGAACAAAAACCTTACCGGCGTTCTATCATACAAACGTTCGGAGCACAAGTCATCGCTTCCCCCAGTATGTCGACAAAAGCCGGTCGTAAAATTCTGACAGAACATCCTCATCATCAGGGAAGTTTAGGTACAGCCATTTCTGAAGCCATCGAATTGGCTATGCAAACGCCGAACTGCAAATATACTTTAGGAAGCGTCTTAAACCATGTTTCTCTACATCAGACCGTTATCGGACTGGAAGCAGAAAAACAGATGGAAATGGCCGGAGCGTATCCGGACATCATTATCGGCTGTTTCGGAGGAGGATCCAATTTTTCAGGTATTTCTTTTCCTTTTATGCGTCATACTATACTCGAAGGCAAAAAAACACGTTTTATTGCTGCGGAGCCTTCTTCCTGTCCCAAATTAACCCGGGGTATTTTCCAATATGACTTTGGAGATGAAGCCGGCTATACTCCTCTATTACCCATGTATACGCTCGGACATGATTTTGCACCGGCAAACATACATGCCGGAGGATTACGTTATCATGGAGCAGGTACAATTGTAAGTCAATTGAAAAAAGACGGCTATATGGAAGCGGTGGACATTCCTCAGCTGGAATCCTTTAAAGCCGGCACTTTATTTGCACAGGCAGAAGGAATTATTCCGGCACCGGAATCCTGTCACGCTATAGCTTCCGCTATACGCGAAGCCATGCGGGCCAAAGAAGAAGGAAAACAAAAAACAATTTTATTCAATCTCTCCGGACACGGGTTAATTGACATGGCAGCTTACGACCAGTACAATGCCGGCAATCTGATCAATTATGATTTACCTGATACAACGATCCGCTCAAGTACAGACAAGCTGGAAAAATTAATCTGAAATTACAGGAATCAAATATCAAAATAAAGGAGGCATCAACGACAAAGCCTCCTTTTTTACTCTGTATCCGGAATCTTACCGAATGGGAATGTTACACATCAGGAGAAGTTTTCTTGATGTCCACTCTATTTGGAATTACTTTTTTTCATCATACGAAAATTTCTATAAAATACCGATGTCAAATTTATAAACTTTCTAATCCAGTTTCAAAACTGCCAAAAAAGCTTTTTGAGGAACTTCCACATTTCCGATCTGTTTCATCCGTTTCTTTCCTTTCTTCTGTTTCTCCAGCAATTTTCTTTTCCGGGAAATATCTCCTCCGTAACATTTGGCGGTCACATCTTTCCGTACAGCTTTTATCGTTTCCCGGGCAATAACTTTTGCCCCAATAGCCGCTTGTACAGCAATATCAAATTGCTGACGGGGGATAAGCTCTTTTAATTTTTCACATATACGGCGGCCAAATGCATAAGCATTGTCAAAATGAATCAATGCAGACAGGGCATCGACAGATTCCCCGTTCAATAAAATGTCCAGTTTCACCAGATTCGCCCTCCGGTATCCGATCTGATAGTAGTCAAAAGAAGCATATCCCTTGGTGATACTCTTCAGCTTATCGTAAAAGTCAAACACAATTTCTCCTAAAGGCATTTCATAAGTAATCTCGATTCGGTTACCCGTATGATATTGTTGATTAATTAAGATTCCTCTTTTTCCAAGACATAAAGTCATAATCGGTCCGATATAATCAGCCGGAGTAATAATCTGTGCCCGGATAAAAGGTTCCTCTATAAAATCAAGCGCATTGGAAGAAGGCATATCCGAAGGATTATGCATTTCATATACTTCTCCTTTCGTAGTATGGGCAATATACATTACATTCGGCACTGTCGTAATGACATTCATATCGAATTCCCGGTCCAAACGTTCCTGAATAATTTCCATATGCAACATTCCCAGGAACCCGCAACGGAATCCGAAACCCAAAGCCGCCGAAGATTCGGGTTCAAAAGTCAGAGAAGCGTCATTCAACTGTAATTTTTCGATAGAAGCTCTCAGATCTTCATAATCTTCTGCATCTATAGGATAGATACCGGCAAAAACCATAGGTTTTACTTCCTCAAATCCGTCTATCGCCACATCACAAGGATGCTCTACGTGAGTGATTGTATCCCCCACTTTTACTTCAGAAGACGTTTTTATCCCTGATATAATATATCCCACATCTCCTGTCTTCAATTCGTTCCGGGGTTCGGGTTTCAACCGGAGTACTCCAATTTCATCGGCTACATATTCCTTTCCTGTATTGACAAATTTCACCAGATCTCCCGTTTTTAAACTCCCGTTTATAATCCGGCAATAGGTAATAATTCCGCGGAAAGAATTGAACTCCGAATCAAAAATAAGAGCTTGCAATGGCTGACTCGGAAATCCTTCCGGATGAGGAATACGGGTAATAATCGCCTGCAAAATCTCTTCTACACCCAGACCTGTTTTTCCACTGGCTTCTATAATGTCTTCCCGTTTACACCCGATAAGTTCCACAATCTGATCTTTAACTTCCTCAGGCATCGCATTAGGCATATCCATTTTATTTAAAACCGGAATAATTTCCAGATTATTTTCCACAGCCAGATAGAGATTGGAAATTGTCTGGGCCTGTATCCCCTGGGTAGCGTCCACAATTAGTAAAGCTCCTTCACAAGCCGCTATCGACCGGGACACCTCGTAAGAAAAATCCACATGTCCCGGAGTGTCAATCAGATTTAAAGTATATTTTTGCCCATCATAAGTGTAATCCATCTGGATAGCATGGCTTTTTATCGTAATTCCGCGTTCCCGTTCCAAATCCATATCATCCAATACCTGTGCCTGTAAATCTTTTCCTGTCACTGTTCCGGTATGCTCTAACAAACGATCCGCAAGCGTACTTTTTCCGTGATCAATATGCGCTATAATACAGAAATTCCGGATATTCTCCATATATTCAATTTTAGGCTGAAATTTAATGTTTTCTTGTTAATTGGACTCTGGAAAGCCCTTCCTCCTAATCAGGCTGTAAAGATAGTGATTTTTTATTTTAAGTAACCGATCAAAATTAATTATCCATTTCCGTATCGTAATCATCATTACCAAAAAAGATTACGGAAATATGGAATAAGTCGACGGACATACAAAAAGAAATAGCCTTTTTACTCCTTTACGAAATTTCTCTTTCCACAGTTTTATTTAAATATGCTATTGGCAAAAATTTATGGGAACAGAAAAGTAAAGACAAAAAAACAGAGAGGGATAAAGACTTTGAAAAGCTTTATCCCTCTGTTACAACATTCAGGTACCCTTATTATTTTTCAGCAAAATATTTATAAAACAAAGGAATTGTCGTGATTCCATTGAAGAATTGTTCTAAAGGGAAATTTTCATTCGGGGAATGAATAGCGTCGGATTCCAAACCAAATCCCATTAAAATGGATTTTATTCCTAAAATTTCTTCAAAAGCAGCGATAACCGGGATACTCCCTCCTGAACGGAAGGGTACCGGATTTTTCCCGTACACTTCTGCATATGCCTTTTCTGCTGCTTTATACGCCGGCAAATCAATCGGGCAAACATAAGCCGGCCCTCCATGCAAAGGAGTCACTTCTACCTTCACATAATCCGGAGCGATGGATTCAAAATACTGCTTAAACAAAGTTGCAATCTGCTCATGATTCTGATTGGGCACCAGGCGGCAACTGATTTTGGCAAAGGCTTTTGAAGGCAGTACGGTCTTTGAACCTTCTCCCGTATAGCCCCCCCAAATTCCACATACGTCAAACG